>JADFNA010000363.1 GCA_022563625.1 Candidatus Zixiibacteriota bacterium | reverse complement strand
CGTCACCAAACCGGATGCCGGTATGCGCAAGGCGATGGCGGAAGCCGAGGTTGGCGATGATGTTTTCAACGGTGATCCGACGGTCAACCGGCTGCAGGACCGTATTGCGGAACTGTTCGGCAAAGAGGCGGCGCTGTTTACCCCCAGTGGAACTATGGCCAACCAGATTGTCTTCAAGGCAATCGCGCGCCCCGGCTGGGAGCTGCTGTGTGAACGTGAATGTCATATTGGAAGCTACGAGGCCGGCGGTCCGGCGGCACATTCGGGCCTGATGGTAAACTTCCTGCCTTCGGAGCGGGGATTTTTCAGCGCCGAGCAGGTCCGTGACTCAATTCGTCCGATTAACGAACACTGTCCGCTGACCAAAATCGTTGAACTGGAAAACACACACAACCGACACGGCGGGACAATTTGTCCGCTTGACCTGATAAAGGAAATCGCCGGAGTTTGCCGCGAATATGACCTGCATTTTCATCTGGATGGCGCGCGAATCTGGAATGCGCACGCCGCCACCGGTGTGTCATTGGCCGACTACGCCAGAGCGTTTGATACCGTTTCTGTCTGTCTCTCCAAAGGCCTTGGCGCCCCGTTGGGTTCATTGACTATCGGGACTAAAGATTTTATCGCCCAAGCGCGCAGGATTCGCAAACTGTTTGGCGGCGGTATGCGCCAGGTGGGGATTGTGGCAGCGGCCGGATTGTATGCCCTCGACAACAATCTGCAAAAGCTGGAGGCAGACCACGCCAATGCGCGTCTTTTAGCCGAGGGATTGAATGCGCTTGAGGGAGTCTCTGTTGACCTTTCCCGAGTTGAAACAAATATAGTAGTCGCCGACATCTCCAGTCTTGGCGTTACCCCTGTCGAATTTGCTGAGAAAATCAAAGCTGTCGGGGTCTGGTGTGTCCCGTTTGGCAAAACGACAGTGCGTTTTGTGACACATCTGGATGTCTCCGAATCCGACATCAAAGACGCTCTTGAGCGGATTAGCAACAGTTTGATCTCACAATAACTACTACTGGAAGTGAACGAAATCGGGAAAATAAAACCGGACGCGCTGAAGAGACTTCTGCTCGGCAAGCTATGCATAATTGATGCGAAGAGGCTGTTGACGTTTTCGAAAGATCGACTGTCTATCGCACGTGCAGCGCTACTCTATCATGACGCAGCAGAATCTATTTTCGGAGCAATAGCGCAACATACCGGAATTCACATCAAGGACAAAGATTCACTCTTAGGTATTCTCAACACGTTAAACAAAAACAAGAAGTCGATCGCGAATTCTTCAGAAATACAACAACTTAATTCCATACGGGTTCAAATCAAGCATAAGGGGATATTCCCAGATAGAAGTACATATGGAGACACTTTTGCAGCGGTAGAATCGTCTCTGCACAGAGCCTGTAAGGAATACTTAGAGATAGACCTAAGCGATGTCAGTCTGAAGGACTCAATCAATGATGAAGAAATAAGGACTCTAGTTGAAAGTGCAGAAGGACACGCCAACGAGGAGAATTTTGAGGAAGCACTGAAAGATGCTGCTAGATGCATGTATCGAATCGCCGAAAGTGGAGATGTATTTGTTCAGAAACTTTTTCGAACGCGATCGGATAATAAAAGCGAAGCAGAAGAGCCAATCCTCCCTAGAATTTGGTCCATCGAAAATCTTGTCCGTTCGATTGAGCATGGAATAGACATCGGCGCATATCGCACTTTCAAGCAAATAACGCCACAGATCGGAATCGGAATAGATGGTGAAAGCGAGGAAGTTCTTTGGGGCCATGACTTTGGACATGAAAAAAACTGGAATTACCACAATGTTCGGTATTGTATTGATTTTTGTATCGAGAGTGCGATCAAGTTTCAGGAGCATCGCGAGCATGGTCTGTCCTTGGTTCATTATTACGAGGCCTACGTTGACATCGTCACAGCACGGAGGGATGGAGTTGAAGTTTGGAATGGTCCTAAAGAACTGGTCAAATTTGTTCCTGACAATGTGGTAAAGGTCGTAGCTCATCTCGAAGCGGGCGAGCAAATTGAAGGTTGCATTTTACCTAGGGAAACATCTGTCAAGCTTGATCTTGGATCGAATGAAATTGTTATGTCTGCTCACAATTTTGAAGCTCAAGATTTGTGGTATGAGGGAATGATTGTGCTTTCAAAGAATGATGTCGAAGTTTCGCGCAGAGAACGCTAAGAGATTCGTACTATGGGCGAGACTTGCTTGCTTTGGTTCTTCTGGCTTACGGGAATTCGCCGTAAGGCGATTTGTTCAACCGCTCAGAATTGACAAGTTTCCGTCTTAGCAAATCTATACCCCGCAGTATGTTATTGCGCCGCTTGACTTTCCGCTCAACTCTCCATACCTAACTCGCAACCCGGGCAACGGCCCGGATTTGAGAACAAAGTGATTAGTAAATACTAGACATCCATGCACACCAAAGCCGCCACAGTCGATCCGGTTCTATCCTCTCCCTCGCTGAGAATAGACAACTGGTGGCTTGCTCCGCTGTCTATTGGAACCGGCTTTGCCATCTTTATTGTTTATTCCACCTGGGCGGCATTCCAAAACGCGCATTTTCTCTATCAAGGGGGCGGGGCGTATTATCTCTCGCCGTTTTACTCGCCTGATCTTATTGCGGCGTTTGGAGACTTTTTCCCCGCCTGGTTACCGTCTTGGATTCCGCACAGCCCGGCGTTTCTAATTCTCTGGGCGCCGGCCGGGTTTCGGACAACATGCTACTATTATCGCAAGGCGTATTACCGCGCATATGTTTCCAACCCGGTTGCCTGCTCTGTGCGCGCGCATGACCGAAAGTACATCGGCGAAGCGAAATTCCCGCTGATCCTGCAAAACCTGAAGGCCGCACAGTAGTCCAGGCGCAAGGATCGCCTCGCATACA
>JADFNA010000020.1 GCA_022563625.1 Candidatus Zixiibacteriota bacterium | reverse complement strand
GCAGCGCCAGGCGTAAAAGATTCAACGCCGCCGCCGTTGCGCGCTCACGATTGGTGCGGCGGTCAGGGCCAAAGAGAAATTTGTAAGCGGTAAGATGCGTTCCGTCTCTTTGTTTCTGCGCCACAGCAATATACGTCAGCCCGACCGGTTTTTCATCACTGTCATCAGCAGCGGGACCGGCCGCACTGGCCGAGCCAGCGATGCCTGTCACACTTAAGGCGAAATCCACACCCGCCTGATCCAGCGCGCCGGCGGCCATCTCGAGCGCGCACTGTTTAGACACGGCGCCGTGTTTTTTCAGTGTCGTCGGACGGACATGCAGCAAATCAACTTTCGATTGGTCGCTGTATGTCACATACCCGCGCTCCAAGTAATCTGAGGAGCCTGGTATATCAACCAGACGCGCCGCAATCATGCCGGCTGTGCTGCTTTCCGCCAGCGCCAGTCTTGCCCCGCGCTCCCGAAGAAGAGCGCCGACAACTGACTCGAGTGTGTCACTATCTTCTCCATACACCAGCGGGCCAAGTTTGCGTTTGAGCCAGCCCTGCGGCTGTTCGATCAAATCCTCAGCAAGGCGCCTGTCATTGGCGCTGGCCATTAAGCGCAAATCCACGCCAAAGTAATGCGGCAAATAGGCCAGCTTGACGCCATCCGGAAGCGGAATCTCCGGATCGATTCTCTCGGCCAGGGCCGATTCACCAATACCGCTGGTGCGCACTTTGCGTGTCAATCTCACCGGTCCGGTGTGCGTCTCCGCCAGCCAGGGCAGAAACTCGGTGGTGACAATAGATTTCATCTCCTGCGGGACACCGGGCAGAGCCAGAAACGTCGTTCCTTTTTCTTCTATCTGAATACCAACCGCAGAACCGAGCCGGTTTGCCAGAAAAGTCGCGCCCTGCGGCAAAAGCGCCTGGTTTTGGTTGGCCGCGGGCATATGTATACCGCGTGCGGCATAACGCTGTTGTATGTCTTCCAGAATTTCCTCGTGATACACGAGATTGCGCTGAAAAACTTTGACAATCGCCTTTTTGGTCATGTCATCATCAGTCGGTCCCAGTCCGCCGGTGACCAGAACCAAGTCTACCCGCTCAAGCGCCAGCCGAAAGGCGCTTTCCATCAGAGCGATATCATCACCAACTGTTGTCTGGTAGGCCGTCTTTACCCCGTGCTCCAGCAGTGTCTCAGACAGCCAGGCGGCGTTGCTGTTCAGGATATGCCCGGTGATCAGCTCATCACCAACAGTAATTATTTCCGCGATCACGATTTCTATTCGCTCTATCTTGAAGTCCGGCTCGCGCTAGCCCCAGAGGCGCATCAGATACAGATACAATTGCACCGCCAGGTTGGCCTGAATTCCCGCGACAATGTCGTCGGTTGTCACCCCGAACCCACCGGGTAGGCGCTCGGCCGCTCCGGCGGGCCATAGTTTAATAACGTCAAAAAAACGAAAGGCCGCAAAAGCAATCAGATATACTTTGATCGTGACCGGCAAGAACAGCAGCGTGATCAACATCCCGGCCCATTCATCAATCACAATCTTCTTGGAATCATGGCCAAAAACACACTCCGCCTCGCTGGCCGCCCAAAATGAAATCAAAATTGTCACCAGCGCCGCCAGAGACAGGTACAACTGGTTATCGCCAATTAAAAAATAGGCAATCAGCAGTGGCGGAATCGAACCGACAGTCCCGGCCACAACCGGAGAATAACCGGTGTACAGCCCGGTTGCGACCAGTGTGACCAGTGTTTTTTTCATTCTAAATGGTTAGCGCAAAATGGTTTTCAGCGCCGGATAATACCGGACAACATATTCGATTCCAGTCAGCGCAGTGACACCGGCTGTGATTCCCAGCATCCAGTCGAAGACAACTTTGGCCTGTTCGGGCGGGAATAGCGATATAGTCTCGCCGCGATATTCGTAAATTGATTCGACATTGATATACACCAGAATAAGCGCCACCGAGATCATCTGCATGGCGGTCTTAATTTTCGCCCCCGGGCTCGATGAGATTACCGTCCCCTGATAGGCCGCCAGCGACCTGAGACCGGTAATCAGAAACTCCCGGCCAATTATCACCGCCACCATCCAGGCTCGCGCGTAATCCAGCGCGACAAAAGCGATAAACGCCGATGAAACCAGAATCTTGTCGGCCAGCGGGTCGATGAAGGTCCCAAAACGGGTGATAACGCCCGTCCGCCGAGCCAGATAGCCATCGGCGATGTCAGTGGCAGCCGCAATAATGAACACCAACAGCGCCCCCAGCCGGAAATACAGGCTGTCATCCAAGAAAAGCACTATGAATACCGGCGAAAGGAGAATGCGCAAGATAGTGAGCTTGTTGGGAGTGTTCATGGCACGCACAAAGTACCCCGGTCAGCCGCGCCGGTCAATGCCCCTGCTCTTTGGGGCCTGTTGAAAAACCCCTAATTGTCTTTGCGAGGAGTCCGCCACAGGCGGACGACGCGGCAATCTCCCTCGGGGAAAATTACTTAGCTAGCGCTGACTCAGAATTGGCTTTATTAAGTTCGGCCGTATCACACCGCCCGCTTATATCACCCTGAAAAACAAGATTACCCGTTCAACCGGCCCCAAAAAAAATCCCAGGGAAGATTGCTCTTTCCTGGGAGGACGATGAAAGGTAATCCACAGAGAGATCACTTTCCGATTGCATAAAGAATATAACTCTTCCGCGAACTATGTCAAGAGATATTCGTCAAAATCAGCGAAGGTATATCCTTGCAATACAATGAGTTATGAAGTTATTCACAGTGGAGCGACATATTCAGCCAAAAGGAGTAGCTTTTCGAGCCAAATCATGGTCATATCAGTCACAGCCCGGGAGTGTCCGCGTGTGTCACATGGGTCCTCCGGGAGTTATGTTTCTCTGGAACCGGTAATCCGCCAATGGGTGAAAAGCGCGCCAAAATCTGGATCAGGGGTATAAAAAAAGTCGCTGGCGCCCTCACAACACCAGCGACCGGGTGGGCAGGGATCGAAATCTCGCAAAACGAGACTCCGAACTTTCAGGTAAACAACCTCTAATTTAAAGTCGAACTTATTCTTCCACAGCGCCGGTGTAGTTGGATTATGGAGGGTGAGGGATGACACTGTCAACCGCTCTTAGGCGCCCTCTCTTATCCCGGTATTTTCTGTCTCACAAGACGCCGTGGAATACAAGCGCTCTGCTAGAAGATAACACCCCGGATGGGCGCAGGTTCCCGACCTCACCGACACGATTGAAAAATTCCGGCCTCACACAATCACCAGCCCGCAGTCTCAGCCGGGAGACATTCGACACTTGACTGATTGGCTATCTTGGATGTACCTTCAATCGGAGATTTTCTCTGGGAAAGATGACTAACTTGCAGGTTGAAAAAGACTTAGAGCAGATGATCGGCGACATGTTTGCCAAATGTCGTAATTTTACCGAAGCTGACGAAGTTCGAGAAGCGGGGTTCTATCCGTTTTTCCATTCGATTTCATCCGAGCTTGGTGATGAGGTTATCCTCGACGGCAAACCGGTAATAATGATCGGGTCCAACAACTATCTGGGACTGGTCAACGATCCGCGTGTCAAGGAAGCCGCCGCCGCCGCCGCGCGAAGGTATGGATCAGGTTGCACGGGTTCGCGCTTTCTCAACGGCACTATCGATTTACACAATGAATTGGAACACAAGCTGGCCGCATTTATGGGCAAAGAAGCGGCGTTAGTTTTTTCGACCGGGTTTCAGGCCAACCTCGCCGCCATCTCCTGTCTGGCAGATAAGAACGACACACTTGTCATTGATCGCGCCGATCACGCCTGTATTATTGACGGCTGTCGCTTGAGCTTTGGAAAAGTCGCCAAGTTTCAGCACAATGACATGGACGATCTGGAACGCACCTTGATTCGAGTCTCCGAAGGCGGAGTGCGGGGCGGGATTATGATTATCGTTGACGGGGTGTTTTCGATGGAGGGCGACATAATCAAACTCCCACGTCTGGTGGAGCTTGCCAAACGATTCAGCGCCCGTGTGTATGTTGACGATGCGCATGCAATCGGAGTCTTGGGCGAGAACGGTTCGGGAACTGCGTCACATTTCGGATTGGTTAACGATGTCGACATCACATCGGGCACATTCTCCAAGTCATTCGCCTCTCTGGGAGGGTTTATTGCCGCGGACGCCAAAGTGATTGATTTTGTCAAACATTTCGGCCGGGCGATGATCTTCTCGGCTTCCATCCCTCCGTCAAACGCCGCCGCAGCGCTCAAGGCTCTCGAGATTATGCAGTCCGAGCCTGAACGGCGGGAACGCCTGTGGAAAATTTGCCATCGGATGCACCGAGAATTGCGCACGCTGGGCTATAACATAGGCAAAACAGAAACGCCGATTGTGCCTATCCTCATAGGTGAGAAGGTGAGAACGTTGAAGTTTTGGAGAATGCTCTTGGATAAGGGAGTGTTTACCAATGCGATAATTGCGCCAGCCGTGCCGGCCGGCCGCGAGATTGTTCGAACATCGTATACCGCTACCCTGACCGATGAATGTCTGGACCGGGTCCTCGAAATTCTTGAAAAAGTCGGCCGCGCCACCGGGGTTTTATCCCCGGCGGGCTGAGCGTGTTGTTTTGAACTCCTGTGTTCCCAATCGGGCCGCCACAGATAAAATGAAACCCGGGCGCCAGAGCCCACGCTAGAAACCATGGCCGATACCCAAATCATCGAAGTTGATACTCCGCGCCTGCTCAAGGAGTTTGTGCTTTTTCCAACCAGACTTTATCGAAACGATTCCTGTTATGTGCGTCCGTTGGACAGCGAGCGAATAGACTTCCTCAGTCCCAACAAAAATCCCTTTTTCAGCGGAGCTCGTGTGAAATTGTTTCTGGCGCAACGCGATGGAAAGAGTGTGGGGCGGATTTCCACCTGTGTTTATTATGCCCACAATGAAATGCACGATGAGCAGGTCGGTTTTTTTGGCTTTTTTGATACGATTGACGATGAAACGGTCGGTCATGCTTTGCTGAAAGTCGCGCTTATCACCCTTAAACAGGAGGGCATGAAAAAAATGCGCGGCCCGGCGAGTCTCAGCCTCAATCATGAATGCGGGTTTCTGATTGAAGGGTTTGGTGAGCGCCCGGTGTTATTAATGCCTTATAACCGCCCATACCAGCCGCATATGGCGGAATCTTTTGGTATGGAAAAAGTGATGGACCTCAATGCTTACAGCATGAGCCGTTTTGATCCGCAGCCGGAGCGCATCTGGCGTGTTGCAGAACGGCTTGCAAAACGAAGCCGGGTCACGATCCGTCCGGTGAATATGAGTCGCTTCGATGAGGATGTGGAACTGGTCCGAGTGATATACAATAAAGCCTGGGAGAAAAACTGGGGTTTTGTCCCTATGAGTGACGCGGAGTTCCGCTACTCAGCCAAGCAGATGAAGCAGATTATTGATCCGCAACTGTCGCTGATTGCCTTCGTTGACTCAAAAGCAGTCGGGTTTTCACTTTCGCTGCCGGATTTTAACCAGGCGCTCAGGTATCTTGACGGAAAATTGCTGCCGTTCGGAGCGCTGAAACTATTCTGGCATACGAAAATCAGAAGAAAAATCCGTGGACTGCGGACAATCACGATGGGTATCCTGCCGGAATACCGCAAAGTTGGCATCGATACACTGATGCACATGCAGACGTTCAAGAACGGCGTTCGCGAAGGATATGAGACATCCGAACTGTCCTGGATATTAGAAACAAATGACTTGATGAACCATCTGGCCAAATCTCTCGGCGCCAGATTTTACAAGAAGTACCGCATCGTGGAGATAGCCATTTAACTGTCAGTCAAAAGCAAACTCAAACCGAGGCGCGTATCTGGCCGGATACGCGTTAGCACACAGGCGATGCTGTTTCACTACCACAAATATCGAGGCGTGCCGTCATTTATACTCGCGGGTCTTCTGATTCTCCCGCTGATCGGCGCCGCATGTTCTTCGCGATATCGCATGTCGTTATATCTCGTCGAAACCCCTCTCAGACGGCGCGTGGTTATTCGCGAGGCGTTCTATGTCAAAGGCCTGGCCGTCTCATCAGCCTTCAGCGCCGATTTTCTCATGCCCGGGCCGGGAACACTAGGCGCAGTGGCGTTTTTTACCCGCGAAACCGGCGATCTCAACGCCGGTCCCTCAAATCTGATCGGTTTTCGCGCGCACAATGAATATCGCCTGATAGCTCCGTTGCCGCAGAACCTTGCGGTCGGACCGCTGAGCTTGACCAATAACACGTTTGTCAGAAAACTTTCCTTTGAAGAGACAGATGAGGCATCGCGCATATTTCTGTTTTCATCAGGGCAGATGACACTTGATTCGACCAGAAAATCAGATTGGTTTACGACTATCGCCGCATCCTTTCGCAGCCAGGGCGGAGACTCAGTCAGACTCGAAGGACAGATTCGGCTGAAAGAGCGCGACACATTTGCGTTCTCCAATACCCGCTACGAACCAACCCGATAACTCAACCGGCCCGCGCCTTTTTCTCCGGCGCCAGCATATAACGCAGAGCCAACGTCCCAACTGCCACACCACATACACTCCCCAGCGCCGCTCCGGCGATGATATCGCCGGGATAATGGACCCCGACAAACACCCGCGACAGCGCCACCAGCGAGGCGGCGCCCGCCAGCCCCCAGCGCATCAACCTCAAATTTGCGTCATGCCATGAAACCCAAAAGAAGAAAGACGCGACAGCAAATGCGTTGGCCGCATGAGAAGACGGCAGTGATTTTCCCGCACCGCAGTGTACCAGCAAGCGCAGATGTTCAAACAGCTCCGGCGTCTGGCATGGCCTTGAGCGTTCAAGAAGCGGCTTGAAAACGGAGCCGGAAAGCTGGTCAGCCAGGGCCAGAGCCAAGACCGAGAACAGCGCCGCCCGGCGCCAGTTTGCAGAGCCGCGCCACAGCATAAGGCCCAGCGCCAGCGCATAGCCAATTCGTAGCGCCCAGTCATTGGTAATCAGCGGCATTAACGCATCTGTGGCCGGATTAGACAGTGTCTGGTTCACAACAACAAACAGCAGACTGTCAAGACTCTGAAGCGTTTCCATCACTCTCTCTGTGTGTGTCGCGCGTTATCGGCCATTTGCCGTGTGTTAGTTCGATAAACTCCCGCGAAAATTCATCGGCCAGTGAACGGCGCACATTCACTCTCACCTGCACATTTTCAGAGAATTGAGAATCGATCACAATACCTCCAACACGCGAAATCAATCCCTGCAGACCTTGATAAGCAGAGAAATCGATTGTCAGCGCAAATTCATCATAATCAAACTTTTCAATCAGGCAGGCTTTTTCGAGAGCCAGCCCGGCCGCCTCACCGTAGGCGCGGACCAACCCTCCGACACCCAGCTTCGTCCCTCCAAAATAACGCGTGACAACCACCAGCGTGTTTGTGACTCCCAGCCCGGTGAGCCGGTCATATATCGGCTTGCCGGCCGAACCAGAGGGTTCATGATCATCAGAAAAACGGAACGTAGCGCCGGATTGTCCGGCGCCCACGCGCAGGCTATACGCAAAACAATGGTGTGTGGCGTCATGGTCTCGTTTGCGTAATTCCACTACTTGCGCTTCCGCTTCATCTTTCGAAGAAACCGGAAACACACGACCGACAAAACGCGAACCTTTGACTTTAGTTTCTATCTCGGCCCGGCCTGCGGCTGTCAGGTAACTGTCGCCGGAATCTGTCATGTAAGCCTGTGCCAAGCGCCCGGAGAAAATTGGGACAGGACACTCTCAGACAAGACATCTAACGATACTGTCAATTTCATCAGGATAACGGACGCCGATGGCGCCCATAGCCAGCAGATTTTCGAGCGCCTTTTCATCAGCTATCGGTTGTTCTGTGGGTACCAGAACGAACAGCAGTTTTCCGACATCCACGCAAAACTCGGCGACATCGCGTGCTCCGTCGCTGTCCGAAAAGATTTCGCCAATCACCACCGCCTGGGACAGCGCGACACACAGGCGGTTGGCCGGACCGACATGCTCCAGTTCAAAGTCCTGGTCCGGAGAATATTCCGAAAACACGGCCCCGCGTTCGCCGACCTGCCTGGCAAGTGAACTGTTCTCATCGGGATAAATATATTCCAAACCGGATGTCGCAGCCGCATAGACGGGCGCCGCATTGCGCCTGCCCTGCGGACCTGGCTTTCCGTTTTTGTCGCCCGGTACGGCAGCCTCGGTCGCCTCGGTCGCACCGAACGGTCCGGGCGCCCCGGACGATCCGGTGGCGCCTACGAGGGCTGCGGCGTCAATCCCGCGGGCCAGTCCCGAAAGTAGTGACACGCCGCGCGAGGCCATCTGCGCCCCGAAATCAACAGCGACTGCAATACCCTCGGCGCTGGGGGCGCTTGTCCCGACAATAGTGACAATTCTTTCTTCCTTTGTTGGCAGTTTTCCCCGATAGAAAATCAGCGGCGGCGGGTCATTCAACTCATGAAATCGCTCCGGATAGTTCTCGTCAAACATGGTTACGGTTTTAATTTTTCGACTATTTACGGCCTCAAAAAAGTCAGCCGCCCGGCTGAGTCCATCGCAAGCGGTGGAGATATCAACAGCGCGCTCTTCGTCGAGTTCCAATTCTTCTATCAAGAGTTCACAATTGGCGCTCAAGATATTGTCCAGCGTGTGAAATCGGCTCAACAAACCGCTAAACTCGCGCGGCGATACATCACTCTGGCCAATCAGGGACCATACTTTGCAGCGAGTGTCATACAAATCCAACATCATACACTCAAGGTATCCGGGGCGGCCGAGTAAGTCAACGCTTCTGGCGGGACCGAACATTCCCCATCAGCGTCCGATAATCAGCGTCCGATAGTCCTCTGAGCGGCGATTCAGGCCAACCTTGCCAATATTGCCATTATTGTAATAACCAATCGGATAACATATATTTTCGACTGTGAAACTGAACAACACAGAAGGCCCCATCCAACTATTACGGCAACCCCTGAAGTTATCGTTCCTCATCAGAGCGGGGCTGTATACCGTTCTCCTGGCTTTCATGTTATCCTGCGGGCCAAAGGAAAAGGGGTTTGAGGATATCCGGGCTGAGGGTCTGGCTTTTGTTGGGTCAGGTGAAGACCAAAAGGCCCTCGAAAGACTCATCGAAGCGCTATTGCTCAGCCCTGCGGACCGGCAGACGCTCTACTTTCTGGGGATAGTCTATGGGAACCTCGGCGAAGTGGACTCCTCGGTATCATATTTGAGAAAAGTTGTGAAACTGTATGGACCCGACCTGGAAACCTGCCGCAATCTTTACACAGTGGCCATAGCCGCTGAACGTTGGGAAGATGCGCTGGAGTCCCTGCGCCAGTTAGAACAGGCCGGGGCTTCTCGCTCGGGGCTTCTGGACCGTTACTATGAGGCCTATATGGGCGCACACTATTACGCGCCCGCCGCGGACATACTTGACACCCTGATACAGAAAAATCCCGAGCGGGGCGAGTTGTATTTGCGCTCGGCAAATGTAAACGGGCTTTTGGGAAACTATGCAAAAGGCGCAATGGCGGCCCAGGAGGCCCTGCGGCGCTTCGGCCCCAGTGTTGAGGCCTACGGCAATCTGGGTGTGCTGTATACTCGTCAAAAGAATATTATTAAGGCGGAACTTTTTTTTCGCAAAGCGCTCGCCCTTGACAGCGCCCGCGATGCATCCTGGCTGAATCTGGGTAATCTACTGTCAACGAAATCAGACGCCGCCAGCAAACGCGAGGCGATTGACGTTTTGGGGCGTCTCAATCCGCTTCTGTCACATCAATTACGGCTCGATACCGTCCTGGCGCGTCTGCGAGCTGAACTCGGTAACAATTAGGAAGAGGACCATATGGGCGCAATAGGAATCTTGTATAAGCTGTTAAGTTCGCTTTTCTTCGGCGCTTCAATGGCGCTGCTTTATCCGCTGGGGCTGCGGTTCATTTCCGATGCTGAATCGCACTTCAGCGGCGCCACTGAGATGGGACTCGAGGCGCTCAAGGAGAACTGGAGTGTTGCGATTATCGTCGCGCTTTTTTCATTTCTGCTTATTCGCAAAGCCGTCAAAAAAGTGTTTTTCGTCTCTCTGGCGCTGTTTGTTGTTGTTGCGCTGCTGTATATGTTCTTGCCTGAGGGAACAGTCGATAAGTTCGTATTGTCAGCGTCTCGTTGACAACCGGCCAACCCCCAACTTCCTGGTCACTGAATATAAACAGGCCCGGTGGATTGTCTCTTTCGAAACTACCGCCGGGCCTGCTTATAGTTTACCTTCTGAAATATGCGTTAGAACTCGCCGTCGCCAACCACAACTTCACCGTCGGGGCCGAGTCCGGGACGGCCGTCACAGGCCAGACTCCAC
The DNA here is from genome assembly GCA_022563625.1 of Candidatus Zixiibacteriota bacterium. GTDB lineage: Bacteria > Zixibacteria > MSB-5A5 > GN15 > JACZUZ01 > JADFNA01. The sequence continues at coordinate 772 of JADFNA010000020.1, read as the reverse complement.
TTGCCCTCAAAGCGTCCGCGCAGTGGAGTGTCGATTGTCTCATCACGGTTGTGGCTCCAGAAATGACCGCGCAGCATGCCAACCGGCATCCGGCCGGCGTTAAAAATGCCTCCCTTGAAAGCGCCGATAATCCGATCGTCCGCAACATCGCGCGGTTCGCTGAATACATACCATCTACCACGCAGGAATCCCTCGAAACGCCCGTTACTCGAAATCCACTTACCCCAGAACATTTTCCGGCCGTCGTCGTTAACGCCCCAGCGTCCGCGCAGATAACCTTCAACATTACCGCGCACACTCATCCACACTCCGCGGAAAACATGTTGGCCGGAATCGGTTACACCCCAGCCGCCGGACAGATATCCGCGCGGGCAGGGGTTGCGCTGTATGCGTGTTGATTGGAAAATCACCGCGCATGAGTCCTTAACATAGATGACCGTGTCCAGCGCCGCGAGTTGATCAGCCGAAAAACTGATTGTCAGCGGCGCCGTGCGGAATGTCAGTGTCAGCAGACTGGTGAAGACGGTTGTGTCTATGCCGCCAACAATCGACGCCCCGGTCGAATCAATCACAAATGTCGTGTCAATCCTGATTGAATCAGGATGCGGCGGATTAAAAATCTCAATCAACAATCCGTCGTTATGACTGGTGGTCTGCGACACCCATTCAATCAATCTGCGGTCAGTGCGCGGTAAAAGCTCGTCCTGGCCTCTTTCAAATCGAATCACACGCCGTACAACTTCGGCCCCGCGGTTGATAGACAGCGAACCGC
>JADFNA010000362.1 GCA_022563625.1 Candidatus Zixiibacteriota bacterium | reverse complement strand
GAAATGCTGCGAAAAATTTGTCACTGGAGTGACGGAGTGATTATCAGCAATCGTCGACGCCGAACCGGCTATAATATGCGCCCGGTAACGTGTTGTGTCATCCTGCGCCGGATCGCTGATTGCTGCGGACACGAAAGCGCTGGCAGTATGCAATGTTCCCTTCATCCAGTACCAGTTGTAATAGTCGAGCACGTGGTTGGAGCCAGTACGGCTGAACAGCGCCTCCTGCTCGATTCGAATCTGGCGACGCGCGCTGGTGATTTTCGGGCCGACCGCGCCGGATGCCGAACCATCAATTTGAGTCATGCGTTTGGCCGGGGCCGGAAAACCGTTGTCATCGCCGGTCAGCCAGAAGAAATTGTCGTCAGTGTAGATATTGCGGACAAATTTTGGGACACTGTCCGACGGATAGCGCCAGCGATTGGCGGCCTCGCCGTAAAACAACACATAATCACCGTTGTCGAAACTTCCATCACCGCCATCAAAAACCAGAATCGGAATCTCATCAAACGACGGGCGCGCGAATTGATTAGGAGCAAAAAGCGGCTCACCGCCCGAGTAAAACAGGCGGACGCGGCTTGAACTGACTCCCACCAGGCCAACCTCTGTTGCGTCTACGCGTGTCAGGCCGTCTTCGGTGACTGTCAGCTTGTACCAATTTGACGCATAATCAAAGGCTGTGGAATAAGCCGGGGCCTGGGTCGTTCGTGACAGAGCTGATGGTGTGTTTGCCCATGTCAGGGCGTTTTCATAATTGATCATGCTGGCCGCGAAAATAGCAGAGAAAAAGCCGGGATCATACATGCGGGACGAACTGAACGCTGATCTGGATGCGCCGCCGGCGCCAGAGTTTGCAAAACTTATGGTAACTGTAATCGAATCAAACAGAATGTCGCCCTGCCGCGGACGCAGGGTTAGCGAGATAATCCGCCAACCGCGCACCGAGGAGACTGAACCGAACTCCACCACTGCCCCGTTTGATGCAGCGAATGCTTCATCATGGCTCTGCAGGCGTGCGCCGTACGTACGCGCAGAAGACAGCGCCGCCCGGCTGCCATACGGAAGCGCCAGAGTGAAGTTTCTTGCGTCAGATTTGGAATGGGAACGGAATGTAAAGCTAACACCAGACTGGCTGGCTTCTAGCAGGGTAATGTAATCGTGCGCCGTGAAGTCCCGTTGAACTGTGGCAACAGAACTATGGGCGGGTTCAATCGCCTGCAGTGACAGTACAAGCGCGAACGCCAATCCCGCAAGCGGCCTGCTTTGACTGTGTCTTTTGGTTGGCTTCGTCGGCATAAAAAAACCGGGTCTTTCTCATGATAACCCGATCCTTCAGATGACGGCGATTGCGGCGATCAAAAAAATGTCGCGCGTGTGTGCATTGCGGAAAGCCGCGCCAAAGGATCGAAAGAGCATTTAACAGAGCATCTGCTCTGTCTTGCTGTCCGGCCTGTTCCGAGGCTGTCAATGTTCCCCTGGCGGCCGATACAACCTGTACATTCCGACTCTACTGTTTTAGCTTATTCTTAGCTTCCAGAGATTCGCCTGTTGTGGCGGAACCCTATCAGTAAGATCGGAATTCGTTACCTTTAGCTTTGGCCTATGTGTTATCCTCCAACAGTTTGAGGCGCAGTAATCTACGCCTGAACCAAATATATCCGCCAGCGCGGAATCTGTCAAGCGATATTACTCGACGAAAGATATGTCGGCAATTTCCGGGCCGAATCGCGCGCCATTCAGTGAAGCTGTCTAAAGTGTTGTACTGCAATTTGTTGTGGCAACAACATGCGGTCAGGACTTTTGCTCTAGTGGAAAAGCGCCCATTGAATTGAAACAGCGAACATATTTCCTTCGGCCATTGTGCCAGAATGTGCATTCCCTTGCAGTCTCGCGCTTCGCACGTTTCAGGATATTTCCTCAAGATCACAGATGAAATGTCTCAGCAATTCAGGCTGGTTGACAATTCGAAGGCCTTTCAGGCTCTCTATTTTCTTGACAACATGCGCGGCGTGTTCGGCGACATATTCGTAATGTGAATTCGTGAACACCCGTCTCGGCATTGCCAATCGCACCAGTTCCTTGTGCGGGGCGGCGCCCTCCTGTTTTGTCTCGCCAAACATCAAGCTCCCAATTTCCACCGTGCGCACACCTGATTCACGATAAAGCGCCACAGCCAACGCCTGGCCCGGAAACTGGTTTTTTGGGATATGCGCCAGCAATTCACCTGCATCGACGAAAACCGCATGCCCGCCAGTCGGACTGATAACCGGCAGCCCGGCCTGCTGCAACAATTCCCCGAGATATGAGACCTGTGAGACGCGGTATTCTAAATAGCGTTCATCAAGAACTTCCTCAAATCCAATCGCCAGCGCCTCTAGGTCACGCCCGGCCAAACCGCCATAGGTCGCATATCCCTCGACCAGTATCAGCAACTCGCGCATTCGCCTGGCAAGGGTGAGGTTTTTTGTCGAGATAAATCCGCCGATATTCGCCAGGCCGTCTTTTTTGGCGGACATCATCACACCGTCGGCCAGATCGAACATCTCCTGTGCAATTTCCTTAACAGACTTCTCGGCGAAGCCCGGCTCGTGTTTCTTGATAAAGTAACTGTTTTCGGCGAAACGCGCGCAGTCATAAAAGAGCATGATCTTGCTCTTGCGGCAAATTTCCGCCGCCGCCTTTGCGTTGGCCATCGACAGCGGCAGGCCGCCGACAGAATTGTTAGTGATAGTCAGAATCACGACAGGTATTTGATCGGCGCCCTTTTCTTCGATGAATTTTTCGAGCGCATTCAGATCAATATTGCCCCGGAAGAACCCATCGGGTCCGGAATGATCCGGAGCTGCCGGCAGGTCAACCGGGATTCCGCCTTTGTGAAGTGTGTTGGCGCGGGTTGTGTCGAAGTGAGTGTTGTTC
>JADFNA010000361.1 GCA_022563625.1 Candidatus Zixiibacteriota bacterium | reverse complement strand
TGGTGAATTCGTCAACGAGTCGGTGCATGTCACTCAGACCGAGACACTCGAACGCGGCCATATTCCACCCAGGTTTTCGCGTAACAAAATCTATCTATGGGACTTTCCGCGCAACTCTCTGCAGGAACGACCGACTGTCAATGATGAAATTGTGCGGGCGATTAACCGGGGCGCTGTCATTCTCAACTATGTCGGCCACGGCAACCCGGAGTTGTTCGCACACGAGCGGGTATTCACGCTCAGCGCTGATGTTCCTCGTCTGCAAAACGGCGCGAAGCTGCCGCTGTTTTTCACAGCCTCCTGTTCAATCGGGTTTTTTGACTCGCCAACGGCTGAAGGGATGGCCGAAGAGTTGTTGCGTATGGACAACGGGGCAATTGCCGTGATCAGCGCAACTCGTTTAGTATACTCGTCTGCCAATGCGGAGTTTAATAAGGTCGCTTTCGACCAGATGTTCAGCTCTCAGAACCTGACTATGGCCCAGGCGGTATTCGCCGCCAAACTCAGCCGCCAGAACACGTCCGGTACACAGCAAAATGACCGGCGCTACTCATTTTTCGGCGATCCTTATCTGCGTCTGGCCCAGCCGCAACACGCGGTTAACATCTCCCTTGATACGGACAGCCTGATGGCGCTGCAGTTGTCGGTGGTTTCGGGGACGGTTGTGGATGGAAGCGGACAGGCCCTGACGAGCTTTAACGGCTCTGCGCTGATCACAATTCGAGACTCGCGAACAACACGCAACCACAAAGTCCTCAATGCGGCGGGCAACGTCAGCGCCGATATGTTTTATGATGTCAATGGGCCAATTGTGTTTCGCGGTTCAGCGGCTGTTGTCAGCGGCGCATTTACGATCAGCTTTATCCCGTCGCTGGATATTGCTTTTGGGGGAACCGACGCAGGAGTTTCGGTGTATGCCTCAAGCGGGGACGCTGACGCCAGCGGCTCTCTCGATAGTGTTACTGTGGGAGCGGCGATCCCCACCACCAACGATAACACCGGGCCGCAGATTTCCGTCAATTTCGGGAACCGGAGTTCGTTTTCTTCCGGTGATCCCGTGACTCCCGGTGAAATAATGCGCATCGGGCTTTATGACACTTCGGGCATTAATCTCAGCGGCGGATTCGGCCATAACATCACGCTTATCATTGACGATGAAGTGACAGCCGAAATTGACCTGACGGCAGATTTCATTTACTTTCCGGGAAGTTTCCGCCGTGGTGAAATCACCCATCAACTCGAAAGCCTTGCGCCGGGCGATCATACATTCAACATTAAGGCTTGGGACAATGCGAACAACTCATCGACAGTTGAATTTTCCGCGGAGGCGGTGACCGGAGCCAGCGCTATGGAAATCCGCGACCTGCTGAACTATCCCAATCCTATGACTGACAACACCGGTTTCTATTTTACGCTGATGGCCCCCGCCGAACGAATGTCGCTTCAGATTTTTACGCTTTCGGGGATAAAAATTTATGAGGCCTCTGAGAGCAATCTCGCGGCCAGCTATCATAAAGACATATTTTCATGGAATGGACGCGATAAAGACGGCGATGAAGTCGCCAACGGCGTCTATTTATATCGTGCGGTCGCCTATCCTTCGGCTGGGACAGGGCAGATCGCAGAGCAGTTTGGTAAATTAGTAATCAATAAGTGACCCTTAATTGGAGGTATGTATGAACGCATTACGAATTCACAGCAATGAAGTCCGAAAGAATCTCCACCGATTAGCGTTGGCGCTAATAGTTGGCATTGTGGCGTTTGCCGCCGCAGACGCGTATGCGGTATCTAAAGCCGGGGCGTTGTTCCTGCGTGTGCCGGTTGGATCACGGGCGGCGGGAATGGGCCAGGCCTATGTGGCGGTCGCTGACGACGCCACCGCGACACACTGGAACCCGGCCGGCCTGGGCGCGGCGCCGATGAGCGCTATCTGGAGTGAAGTTACAATCCCGCACAGATACCGGCCGGTGGAAAAGTTTGCGGTGGTTAAACGCGGCGGCGGCGGCGACGGATTTGATGGTTACGAAGTCTGGCTGCTCGGCGCCGAAGGACTGGTCATGTATAATGGGTCCAAGTGGCGGTCCGGAAAAGTATATGAGGCTTCGCCCGATGAAGATATCGAGACCATCGTGAAGCGCTACCTGCAATCAAGCGACGATGACGAAGTCGCAGAAGCGATGGCCAGGGTTGCACTGGTGAACAATGCACGCACACTGGAATATATTGACGCGTTTGAACAAAAGACGCTCTCTGCGCTAGGCGAGAACGAAGAATGGATTGCGGACATCAGCAATCGTTTTCTGACTCTGAAAAAGAGCTATAATATCTGCATGGTGTACTGGCCGCGGTTCTGGGAAGTCGAAAAGCGCTTCAAGGATGATTCAAGGAAATCCAAATTCGGTGAAAGAGAATTTGACCGCTTGAGTGTCGGCCTGGAACGCTCAGTGCGCCGCCACCTCCCGGAAGAAATTATTCTGCCGTTTACTCTGAGTTTCGACGGCGAACTGACAGCCCTGGAAACGAGTGAAAAGTTCGTTTGGGTAGGTACGACCGAAGGACTTCATCGTTATGACGGTAACAGGTGGATCAGCTTCCATGCGGCGGTGGAAAGCGCCAAAGAATCCGCAGGAGATGAATCTGCGGGCGCCGCCAAGCCCAACACTCCTGTTGTTGGAATGACAATTCCCTCTAATAACATCAGATTTCTGACGGTGGACAATAAACGCCTGTTCATTGGCACCGACAAAGGCCTCGTAGAGCATTTCGGGATCGGCTGGGAGATCGTTGGCGCAAACGCCGGTTTACCGCAGGGCAAAGCGAGCGGTGTCACCTTCGAAACCGTCGATCGCGGCTGGGCTGTGGTGGACGATGATGTGTATCATCTGAGCGGCGGTGTCTGGAGAAATTATACTGAACTTAC
>JADFNA010000360.1 GCA_022563625.1 Candidatus Zixiibacteriota bacterium | reverse complement strand
TCCTCCTTTCCTTAGCCCTTCTCAAACAACCGCATCAATTCGCGACGCCGTCACAATGGACTGTCGGGCGCTCCCGCGCCCGTCACTCTGTGTGTTATTTTTCATGTCTTTGCTGCCGTTCCGTTCAGCAGCCGCTTGCTTTTCAGCTTCGCTGCGACTCTCAGAGTTAAACTCTTCCTGTCTCCGATGGTGTTTTGACACTTCAACGTCAAGCTTGTCGAGCGACAGTCCCTCTTCGGCCAGACGCTGCGCCAGTTGTTCAATAGACGCCTCGACTGCAATCCTGGCCGCAGCGCTCTCCACCAACAGCGTGCCGCTGACAATATCATTGACCACTGTGACAGACAGTTGCGCGGACCCAAGATGTTTCGGTGTGATCTGCAGAGTAATCGACTTTACACCCGAACGAATCGTCTGTCCAAATCGCTCCGGCAGAATGAAACCCGCCCGCAGCGGGAGCGGCCGTCGTGAAATTACCCCGGAAGCCGGCTCATCTGCGCTTGAAACACTCCCCGTAACCAGCGCGCCAAACTCTTCGATCAGCGCCGCATTAGAACCAGTGGCGCCATGTAACAACATGCTATTGGCGTTCATGCTTGTGAAACTGCTCCGATGGCCGCCAGTCGGCAGTCCATTGTTTAGAGTCCCGGAAGTATTACGCATACCACCGTCACTGTTTTGCTCTCCCATAATCTGATAATTTGATTCACGCCTGGACTGAGCGCTGCCATTGATGTCGTTCACCTTGGACCCTTTTGGTGAATACTGTGTCGATGAATACAGCGCCCGTCGAATATTTGGCGCAAGCGCTAATACGCGCAAACCAGCGGCAGCGCTGGGTAAACGGCGCTCCGCCCCATTGGCGCTCTTTTCCAGGTCCGCCTTTTCAATTCCATAACGCTGAAATAACTCGTTGACATCAGGCCCCGCGCCAGACGCTTTATCCGAAAACCCTGCCAGAGAAAGAGCCGGGTTTAGGGAGCTCCGATTACTCAAATTCGATTTGTCTGCCCCGGCAGATCCATTGAACAAGAGCGCCGCTGTTTTTGCGTCTGCTCCGGATAATTGTTCTTTTGCAACGAACTGAAGTTTCGCGAACTCGGCCTCAGCTCGCCGGGACAAATCTCCATCTGATTTGACTGCATACAATTCCGTTAATTCATTCAGGGCGGCTACGCTTCTTGATGGTGACAGTAGCGCAGAAGCAGAAAGACCACTCTCATTAACCGCCAGAATCTGCGCAATGGAGCCTGAACCCGGTACAACCTGCTTATTAGTTAAACCGAATCCGTCCACGCTCAGGCCTGCTCTATCAGGGGAAAACGCGCCGATGAGCGCCGCCTCATCCTTCGTTTGAGCGAATGAGCTATTAGTCTTGTTGGTTGGAACTCCCATTCTCAATGAATCGGTGAGCGCCTCGCCGCTGATGATCTCAGTTGTGTCATCATCAGCGAAGCGGGTCTTGTCTGTTATTGTTTTGTCACTCATGCGAACGGCGGCGCCGGATGAATTCCCTTTGTCGCCTGCCTTCGATTGAGTTTCATTCAATCGGCCCGCAAATGATCCTTCGGTCGCATCATGTCCCCGGCCATTGGATTTCAACGGCCTGGCCACAGACTGTCCTGAGTGTGCCGGGATAAAGTTTGGCAGCGCTTCGGGCGCTGCGTTATGTGGCAGAGCTAGTGACATGATATAATCGTTTCCTGCTAATTCCCCGCCAGTGTTATCATCTGTTTTGAGATTCGCGCGCCGCGCGCCGGAGGCATCAAACCCATAATCTTTGAGGCATTGGCGGGTTTCATGCGCGGTAGTATCGAAACAATCATTTTGTCTTCAAGTTTGGATATCATTCGTGCAACCTGGTCCGGTTTCATCCCGTCGTATAGCTTCGCCAACCTGTTGAGCCTGCCAGCTTCGGCCTGGTCCACCTGCCTGAGTTTTTGATCAATGCTGCGTTCCTGTGCGTCCAGGCGTTTCTTGCGCTTGTTAAGCGCCGTGCGCTCCTCTGATATTTTCTTCTTCTCTGCGGTAATCCAGTCAACCGCTTCACTTGAATCCTTTTTGCTGATTCTCTTTCCTCCGCTTGTGACATCAAGCGCAGCGTCGAGTTTCTCCGCATTAGCTATCGCTTCACCAAACAGGACTGTGTCATCGAGAAAGCTTAAATCTTCGAGCTCGGCGAAAAGATCAGGCGCCTGGTTGTCTGCTTTTTTGCTTGAACTGTGGCCCGCACTTTTACTGTCATCACTCCCATGTTTTGAATCCGATTGGCTCTTATCATACGCATCCGACTGACTCATGCGGTTTGTATCACTGTCCATCAATGCAAATAAAACACCGATCGTCACCAAAAGCGCGCCCACGCCAACTATGACATAGGCCATCAGATCGCTTTTTTTGTCGGGAGCTTTGGCCTCGGTTGATTCCTTGGTCTGCGTCGCTTCTTTTTCTTTGTCAGCCATGCTTGTCAATTCCGTTTCGGGAAAGCTGTCTTTGACCGGACCGTGTTATCGGACGCAGTTGAGACATTTTTCCAACTGGAAGAAGGCAAGCCCGGCGCCGGACTAACCGCCATGACCTAACAGTCTTCATATCAATGGGTTAAAGGAGAGCGCCAAGTATGAAGCTGACTTAAAAACAGCCCGATCAAGAAACAATTTCCTGTAAATCAGGAAGGAATTTCCTCGGGCGCTGAAGATCGGAAATAGAAAACCGCTCGGGCGTCAAGATTACTGAGCGGCGCCACGATCAAAGTAATCGCGTTGAGATCAAAGGAGTTGATGATACGGAAGGTGTTCTGTTCGGGGGAATGACACGAGGACAAACAATGACATTTACATAATGACTTTTACATAACGTGAATGGATTGGAGCAAAGCGCTTCTTCAGGCAACTCTGGCGGTTGTTTCAGCCGCGCATACAAGAT
>JADFNA010000359.1 GCA_022563625.1 Candidatus Zixiibacteriota bacterium | reverse complement strand
GATTTAGAGGAGCTAGGCTATTTTTTCGGCCAGTTCAGCAAGTGTGTTATAAAACACATCACTGACTTTATCAAGCGGCAGATCAATCAGATTATTAATCTTAATCCGTGTCCCGCCGACTTTCCCGATTCGCACGAATATCTGTCCGGCCAAACGGAGTTTTTCTTCAAAATGTCCATGGTTAGCCCGGCTCACCGAGACAATCACGCGTGACTGTGTTTCTCCAAACAACAGCGCATCACAGCGCCCGGGTGTGCGCAGGGTCACTTCGGCGCCGAGTGGATTCTCACGCTCACCAATACAACATTCGGCCAGCGCCGTGAAAAATCCGCCGTCACTAACATCATGAGCGCTGGCCGTCAGCCCGTGCCGAATCGCATCGAGCAATACTTTTTGCAGCGCCTTTTCAACTTTCAGATCAACTCGCGGCACATGGCCGGTGGTCTGTCCGTGGATGACTTTCAAATACTCCGTGGCGCCGATGTCATCTTTTGTTTCTCCCAGCAGGTAGATGTAGTCGCCTTCTGATTTGAACCACGAGGTAGTAATGTCACTTAAATTATCAATCAGGCCGATCATACCAATCACCGGCGTCGGGAACACCGAGCCATCGGGGTTCTCATTATAGAATGAAACATTTCCGCCCGTAACCGGCGTGTCTAGCGCTCGGCAAGCTTCGCCCATACCGGAGATGACATGTGTGAACGTGTAATACACTTCCGGCTTATACGGATTGCCAAAGTTCAAACAGTTGGTAATCGCCAGCGGCTGACCGCCGGAACAGACAATATTGCGGGCCGCTTCGGCCACGGCGATTTTTGCGCCTTCTTTCGGGTCGAGATAACAGTAGCGCGCATTGCAGTCGGTGGCGATAGAGAGCGCTTTGCGTGTTTTCTTAATACGTATAACGGCCGCATCGGAACCGGGCCCGACAACTGTGTTGCTTCGCACGGTCTGGTCATATTGTCCGAAAACCCAGCCCTTGTGCGCCAGATTTGGCGAAGACAGCATACGCAACGCGATTTCATTCCAATCTTGTTTGTCCGCCACTGAGTTGATGTTGAACATTTCGGCGTCGTCAAGATATTCCGGCCTGCGCGTATCGCGAATATACACCGGCGCATCACCGCCGAGAACCAGCGTCTCAGATCGGACATCCGCGACAACTTGCCCTTTTTCGCGCACAACAAAACGGTCTCCGCCGGTGACCTGCCCGATTATGACCGAATCCAGTCCCCATTTTTCGAATATCTCAGTCACCCGCTCTGCGTTGTCTTTTTTGACACAAACCAGCATACGCTCCTGTGATTCGGACAGCAGAATCTCATAGGCGCTCATCCCCGGCTCGCGCACAGGAACTTTATCAATGTCAATTTCAACTCCGACATTCCCCTTCGCGGACATTTCTGTGCAGGAACAGGTGATTCCCGCCGCGCCCATGTCCTGAATGCCGATAATCAGCTTCTCTTTGATAATTTCGAGTGTCGCTTCAAGCAGAAGTTTTTCCGTGAATGGATCACCCACCTGGACCGAACTGCGCTGTGATTCAGATTTTTCACTCAGCTCAACAGAGGCGAACGTGGCGCCGTGAATACCGTCACGGCCGGTTTTCGAGCCGACAATCATCACCGGATTGCCGGCGCCTTCCATCACTGCCGAGATCATCCCATCGGTTTTGACCAGTCCGACCGACATGGCGTTGACCAACGGGTTGCCCGTGTAACATTCGTCAAAGAACACTTCACCGCCCAGTGTCGGTACACCGAAGCAGTTGCCGTAATCGCCAATCCCGCGTACAACACCATCCAGCAAAAATCTCGAGCGCGGGTTATCGAGCGGACCAAAGCGCAATGAATCGAGCGCTGCCAGCGGGCGGGCGCCCATAGTGAAAATGTCGCGATGTATTCCGCCGACACCGGTGGCGGCGCCCTGATACGGTTCAAGCGCGCTGGGGTGATTGTGCGATTCTATCTTGAAAACCACCGCCAGGCCGTCCCCGATATCAACCGCGCCGGCGTTTTCTTCACCTGCTTTGGCCAGAATGGCTGTGCCATCGCGGGGCAATGTCTTTAACTGGGCGATTGAGTTCTTGTAAGAGCAATGTTCAGACCACATTACCGAATAAATCCCCAGCTCGGTGAATGTCGGCGTTCGGCCCAGGATTTCTTCAATTCGCTCGAATTCCTCTGGTAACAACCCCAATTCGGAGGCCAGTTCTGTCGTAACCTCCGGTTGGGCTGGATTTCCGCCAGTAAGGGCAATTTCTGTTTCAACCTGGCTCATAAGCTTTTCAGTGTACGCTGTTTCCAGTTACATTATGTCAAATTAGAATGGCAAGCCATAGTAGGTTACCAAATGCCCGGTCCCAAGGCGTCGCCAGTGAAATATATCTCCGGCTTGATGGACAGTCAAACGGGCGTAGGACTGAGTTGCCCGGGCTACGGCGAGAGATTCAGAGCTGTCGCAAGCATTGGAGCGCCTGCGCTCAATCACTTATATTGCCCGCATGGCCAGTCCAAAGAAAAAACCTCCGCCGGCGTTGAATCACATGCTGGTCGCCCGCTTTTTCAATCCCGGGCAGAGCGTGATGGCAGGGCTGTCGGGCGGGGCGGATTCAGTCACGCTGCTGCACCTGCTCATCCGGCTTAGTGAGGAAATGGATCTAAGATTGACCGCCTGCCATATCAATCATAATTTACGCGGACAGGAAAGCGACTCTGACAGCGCATTTTGTGATGAACTCTGTGACAGATTTGAGATTCCACTTATTCAGGTTGACCTGGAAGTCGCCGCGCTGGCCAAAGCGCGCAAAATCGGCCTGGAGGAGGCCGGGCGACTGGCGCGGCATACGATTATGGAGCAAAACGCCGCGGAGGAGGACTTTGACCGGAACGCCATTGGGCATCACGCCGACGATCAGGGTGAGACG
>JADFNA010000358.1 GCA_022563625.1 Candidatus Zixiibacteriota bacterium | reverse complement strand
ACAGGACTCAATAACACCCGATTTCATAATCTTGATATTGATTACGTCGGCCGCATTGGCTTTGATTATCTGTGTGACATTTTCCACTGTCGAGGCCGATTCATCAGCGCAAATGGGAAACGGCGACTCAGACCTGATGCGCGCCATGCCCTCCAGGTCGCCTCTGGCAATCGGCTGTTCAATCAGATGAACATTCACGCTTGCTTTTTTCAGCGCTTTAATCATACTCAGCGCTTCGCTTTCGGAAAATCCCTCATTGGCGTCAATAACGAATGAAACATCGCTCAGCGCATCGGCGATTTTGATTATCACATCAACATCTTTATCAAGCTTCTTCCCAACTTTCATTTTCAACATGCGAAATCCGCGTTTGCGCCAGCGCCTGGCCAGTTGCAGCGTATCGCTTGCATCAGCGATTGGTATGGTAATATCTGTTATATACGATTGTTTTTCCGGGTCACTCCATAATTTCCAGAGCGGTATGCCCTGTGAGCGGCAAAAACAATCAAGCATAGCTGTTTCCACGCCACAACGGGCGGCGGGGTTTGCCGATACTAGCTCATTCATCAACTGGCTGATTTTCCGGTATTCCGAGACGGGGCGGCCGACAATTTCCCCGTCAATCTTTTTGAGAGCTGTGTTTGTGGCTGCCCTGCTTTCGCCGGTGACTGCTTCAAACGGCGCGCATTCGCCAAAACCGCAAATACCATCAGAGAGCGTAATTTTGACAAAGATATTTTTTGCGACTCTCAACGTTCCCTGGGAGGTAGCGAAATTTTCCGCCAGGGGAATATCAATATTACGAGCGCTGAGTGACGCAATCGTTAATTTGGTGTCGGTTACGCTTTGCATGAGAGGGCGCAACTACAGGGTCGTAACGGATGGATTCGAATGCTGCATGGTTATTGAGCGCCAGAAAACAGAGCGTAGGCGCTATCCTAATGTTTCTTCCCTAATGCTTCTTAAGAATCTCCGCCAGGCCTTTCTTGAAGTCTGGCGTCTGGCGGGTGGCGGCATTCAGATTTTTGGCGAAATCCAGCGCAGCTTCCAGCGGCAGGTCGCTTATTTGCTCGATCATTTCCTTGGTTGAACGCAGAGAGTCCGGTGTGTTTTTACATAACATTTCTGCGAACTCAGAGACTTTGTTATCAAGCTGGTCCGGTTCTGTCACATGATTAACCAGCCCCATTTCCCTGGCTTCATACGCATCAATAAATCGCGCAGTCAACAGCAAATCTCTGGCGCGTGATTCACCAACGCGGCGGACGAGCAGCGGTGAAACCAGGGCCGGCACAAATCCGAACTTCACTTCAGTATAGCCGAACTTCGCCGAGCTGTCGGCGATAATCAAATCGCAGGCGCTGGCGATTCCGCAGCCGCCAGCCAGCGCATAGCCCTGGACCCGGGCAATGACCGGCTTGGGACAGCGGAAAATTGACAGGAGAACATTCTTGAAGTTTTCCGAATCGCGCAGGTTTTCTCTGACCCCAAACTCGCCGATGTCTTTCAAGTAGTCCAAGTACAACCCGGAGCAAAAATGCCCCCCAGCGCCGGTCAGAACCACCACCCGGACGCTCTCATCGGCTCCTAGCTCCAAAAATGCCCGCGCAAGCCCGCGCATAAGCTCCTGATCCAGCGAGTTACGCTTGGCCGGGCGGTTAAGGGTGACTGTCGCGGTCTGCTTGTCGCGCTTAACCAGCAATGTCTCTGTTGTCTTCGATTTGGCCATCTACGCGCTCCTCTGAAGTGTGAAACTTCAGAGCCAATGTCGCATATAGGCCGGCGCCTGTCAAAAGCCCGGTTCATCCTTGGGGCGCCCGTCAGCCGCCGGACGACGTGGCAATCTCCTCGCTACGAATTCTGTGGGTAACTTGTTGACAACCTACAATATTCGAGAAGTCATTCGACACCCCGGTTTGACAGAAATCACGCCAGGCTGTTTCTTGGGTCTCGGGAGAAATCGCGCCCGAAGCTTGGCCTCAGGGCCAACCAAGTCATTACATAAAACAGCGGAGAACGCATCATGCCTGTTCCATATACCACCGTCCAGTGTAACCCATCACTTCATAATCGCCTCGTCAACTGGCTGGATGATTTCTTCCCCGAACACCTGACGCTCACCAGGAACGATCAGAAGCACGACAACTGGAGAAAATATTTCCGCGGGGCGCCGCGCTTTACCCTGATTGGCAAGCTGGCCGATGTCAATGAAGCCTCGCTCGCTGATCCGCTGACCGGCCGCCAGCATGGCGGCGTGTATCCGTATGTGCAATTCGGGATGTATGAGGGTCAGAAAAAATTCACAAGCGCGCGCGATGCGGGATATAATTTCGCAGACAGGCTGATTGCAATTCTCGATGTGCAAGGCCAGACCGAAATCGGCTCCGTTCAGCAACATAGGGTGACAGTCAATTCAGACGAACTGATGTCCATGCCGCCGGTAGTGCAGGCCAATGTTATTCGTGTCGCAGCCGAGGAAGGGCGCCATCTGTATCAGGTGATCTATATGCTCGACGCCGAAAAAGACAACTGGGTCTGGACCGGACATCCGCGCAATCCCGGCCAGGATACGATTGAAAAACTGCTGACTATCCAGATGGGAGACTATCGTCTCGAGGCGTTCAATATCAAGTGGGGCAATATTCTCGATGCGGCCGTGTATATGTGTCTGATTGATCTGGTTGGCAAATATCAACTCGAGATGCAGACGTTTTCGAGTTATCTGCCGATGTCGCGCTCGATGGCCTGTATGCTGGATGAGGAGTTCTTTCACACCGGCACCGGGCGCGGGATGTTTTTTAGTTATATCGCGCAGGGCGCCAAAGAGAACGGGCGCTATTGTTTGAATGAAGTGCAGCGGACGTTCAATCTCTGGTTTTCCTATGCGCTGGAAATGTTCGGTGACATTCGCGGCGGCGAAACAAACATC
>JADFNA010000357.1 GCA_022563625.1 Candidatus Zixiibacteriota bacterium | reverse complement strand
GGTCAGTTCAGCAGACCACTGACGGCGGCTATGTCATCTCGGGGTATTCCTCCAGTTTTGGCGCGGGCAGTAATGACGTCTACCTGATCAAGACAGATGAGTTCGGCGCCAGCGGCTGTAACGAATCAATCGCGCAGACAATTACGGGAAACGCGCTGGCCACTGTCACATCCCCGACTCAAACAAAAATCGGTTCGGGAGCATTCATCAATCCAACTTCAACCTTCACAGATGACCCGGCCACGATTGATCGGTTCTTATGTGAGAATATCGCCTGTCAGCCATGCACAGCAGGAGACGCTGATAATAACGGCAGAGTAAACATCGGTGATGTAACTTTTCTCATCGCCAGAATATTTGCTGGAGGCGCCGCTCCGCTATGTTGCGCCGAAGGCGACGCGAACGCGGATGGCAAAGTGAACATCGCCGATGTAACCTATCTCATCGCCCGCATCTTCGCCGGCGGCCCGGCCCCGGTCTGCGGCCCGGCGGGTATGGGCTGTTAAGTCAGGCGCGGAGAAATTAGATTGACAGATAATAATCTGTTGACTACGTTAATTATAGCTTAGCTGGTCTGGATGTCGCCCTAACAGGTAGGCGATCAATCAGCCAGCGGCTTGTACGATTTTCGAGGAGACGGTATGGCTTCAATTCGCATTTCACTCACATTTCTCTGTCTGTGTATTCTTCCCGCAAATCTGGCGGCGCAAATTTCCAATGGTGATACGACTTTAGCATTATGCAATCTCGGTTCATTCCGATTCGGCGAATCTGCCGGGAGCGATTGCTGGGGATACACGGCGCCGGACGGGACCAATTACGCCATTATGGGCGTTGAAGACGGCGTTGTCTTTGTCAATGTTACAACAATGACTGTTGTAGATACGGTCTTCGGCCCGGGACCTTGCGGATACACCTGGCGAGACATGGCCACCATGGGCGACTACTGTTACTGCGTTTCCGAATGCGCGGGGTTTAATGATGGGCTAATGACTATTGACTTGAGTTTTTTGCCTGATAGTGTCAGCCTGCTCAACACCCAGTCTCTTAATCCTCCCGAATGGGGTTTTCAACAAATGTGGTCACATAATCTCAGTCTGGACACGGTCGCGGGATTTCTCTATGCCGAGGGATGGGGAGGGGAAGGCTGGACAAACACCAATGTTTTCGTATTTGACCTGGCTGACCCGGCCAATCCGACCTGGGTCGGTGGTTTCGGGAGCCTCGGTAGTGATATCCATGACATGTATGCGCTTAACGACACCGTCTATGTGGCTGAGGGTGGTAACAGATCATTTTCCATCTGGGATTTGACGAATAAGTTCGCTCCACAGCTGTTGACCCGCTGGTCGCCGCCGAATCCAGGGTATGCGCATAATATCTGGCCGTCAGAAGACAGGCGCTATGTGGTCACCGCTGAAGAAACGCCCGGCAGGACGGTGAAAATCTGGAACCGGGAAAACCTGGCGAACATTCAGCTCACGGGTGAGTATCTCGGTCCGTCAGGTGTAGCGCATAACGTCCAGGTTTTGAACGACACGATCTATATTTCGCATTATGAATCCGGTCTGCGTGTGGTTGATATGACGGACGCTTCAAATCCAGTGGAAGTTGGCGCATTCGACACACATCCCAACGAGAACGCTATATTCGAAGGCGCCTGGGGAGCCTACCCTTATGCCCCGGACGGACTCGTTTATGTTTCCAACTTGGAAGGTCATTTGTATATCCTGCAGAAAAATCTGGTTGTCGCCGATGATTTTCTTGCGGTTGACAGCGTTGGCGTCTCGCAGGGCAGTTCAGTGCGTGTCGATATACACGCCACGAATTCGCAGCCGGTGCGCATATTCGTGATTCCATTTTCCTGGAACGGCCCAACAGATGTCACTCTGGATAGTCTCTCTACACAGGGCTTACGCACTGAGTATTTTGAAGAATTCGCGTCGGTCAGCATCGATCCTTTTGGCAAACGAGCCGCCTATAAACTGGTTTCATCAAACAGTGGAACATCACCGGACCTTGAGCCTGGCTCAGGGCCGATCATGAGTCTGTATTTCACCGTACCTCCCGGCGCCGCCGACGGGACAGTGCCAATCACTATCACGCCGGTGAATGGTGTAGTCACTTCATACAGTGATTACTGCGGCGTTGTTATCCTGCCGGATATTTTGTCTGGATCAGTTACAGTCTGCAGCGCATGCGGATCATGCTGTGACCAGCCCGGGGACGCTGACGATAACAACGCGACCAATATTGCTGATGTTACATTTCTAATTAATCGCATTTTCGCCGGCGGACTGGTCCCGGCCTGCTGTCAGGAAGCGGACGCGAACGCGGACGGCAACGTGAACATTGCCGATGTCACCCATCTCATCGCGCGCATTTTTGCCGGCGGACCGGCTCCTGTCTGCGGCCCAGCCGGCATGGGCTGCTGAACGCGCCCCACATCCCCTGAAACAAAGCTCTCGACATTCCGGCCAAACATCGCTTTATTGTATGCGTGGCGCTAATTTGATGGCCTGCCTGTCAAAAACATATTGTGGCCAAAAGAGAAAATTAGATGCGAATAATAATGAGTAAAGCAGCAATCTTGAGCGTAGTGATTATTGGCTTCCTGACAAACGCTGTTGAATCAGAAATAGCCGGTTCCAACAAGCAGACCCCACACACACAGAACCTCGATCCCTCACAGGTTGGACTCTGGGAGGGTCCATACGCTTGGCCTGTTGTGGCAATCCATGCCTTTCTGTTACCGACCGGGAAAGTGTTGCATTATTCGGCGCCGGGACATTTGCTGAATCCGAAATCTTATCTCTGGGACCCGGAAACGTGGGAGTTTACTCCAGCGCCTGTTAACCGGCCTCTGTTCTGCAGCGGACATACGTTTATGGCGGACGGGAGATTGATGGTCACAGGCGGAACCGGTCCGG
>JADFNA010000356.1 GCA_022563625.1 Candidatus Zixiibacteriota bacterium | reverse complement strand
CATCGGTTCGGCGCATCTCTGAACACGCACTTCCACTTCCCCGTGGTTGTGCTCGATGGCGTGTTCTCCCACGCGTCTGACGGGGAGGTCCGCTTCCATGAGGCTGGTCTCCTACAGTCCGACCACTGGCACGAGCTGCAGCACGTCGTGCAAAGTCGTGTGCTGCGCTACTTCCATCGCCACGACCTGCTCGACGAAGTTGACGCCCACGGCATGCTTTCCTGGCAGGGATCCGGCGGGTTCAGCATCGACGCCTCCGTTCACATCGAGGGTGACGACCGAGCAGGCGTCGAACGGCTGCTCCGATACTGTGCTCGTCCGCCCTTCGCGCTGGAACGGCTCTACGCGCCCGGCGGCATCGTCTCGCTCAGCTCGGGGCACCCACCGGAGGTGGGTCGCCAGGCTCGTCTATCGGCTGCCCAAGCCGGCGCCCGACGGCCGCACCGAGCTCCTGCTCTCTCCGCTTCAGCTCCTCGAGCGGCTCGCGACCACGCTTCGCGCGGTGCCCTCATCCCGCCGGGCACCGACGCGAAGCGTTGGTCGCGTCCATCGTCATCGATATCACGGCGTCCTCGGGGACAGGCCTGTAAGAATAAGTGGTGTAGTAAGTTATACGGCTAATGCGGGCGCTTGTTGGGAGCGGTTCCGAACTGTTAATAATTTGCACAGAGTCCGAAAGTTTCTGCGGCACAAGCCGATACATTGAAAGATTTTTTTGTGTCAATGCTAAAGTGGACTATTCCAGCTCTTGGCATTACGCATCACGGAAAAAGAAATTGAATGAGCGATTTTGTTTGAAAACCTTGAATCGGATTTAGCAAAGAGAAATACCAAAGAAAGGGAATAGACATTCGGCAAGAAGTGTTGAGGGCCTCACAATGCACACCGCGTCGCGCGGCAATCACCCCTTCCCATGCTGGTTGAACATTTCCGCAACACAACCATTTTCGAAAGGAGCCAGGTTATGGCTTACAAGAGAACTTCCCGCAGACGCAAAGTATCAGGCGTGAAGACAACCGTCCGCCGCCGCAGAGCCTCCAATGGCCGTGGGACCGTCCGCGTTAAAGTGTGGGCAGCAGGTGAAATCAGCAAGTTGCGCAAGTGTTATCGCAACACCACTAACGGTGAGATTGCCAAGATTCTTGGCCGTTCAGTCGCTTCAGTGCGCGCCAAAGCCGGCGCTTTGAGCCTGAAGAAGAACAAAAATTTCCTCTCAATCTGCGCGAAATCAGCCGGCAACGGTGGACTTCGTAAAGCCCCCAAGAGAGTTACACGCCGCCGCAGAAGCGTCAGTCGTGTCGGTTCAAGCCGCCGCGTCCGCCGCTCTGGCGTTCGTCGTCCGGCGAGACGTCGCAGCTCACGCCGCTAGTTTCGCGGCCGAAGAGGCGCTTGTTACTAAGACCCGCCGGCTTTCCGGCGGGTCTTTTTTTGTTTAGGAAACTTTGAGGCTAATCCAATCCGGGAAACCCGATTGGCGCCAGTTTAATCAACACCGTGAATTCTTCATTGTTGCGCCGAATTTTTAGCTCCGCCCCGCCGGCTTCATAGGTCGCCAAAAGTTCATGATAAAACTCTCGTAGTTTCTTGCTGGACAGGCCGTTTACTGAATGGATCACATCTCCCGGAAAAATCCCGTAGGCAAAGGCCAGCTTCTCAGGGTCAGACTCAACAACTTTGAACCCGGAGGCCACTTTTTCCAGCGCTAATCCCAATTGCCCCTCTGTGGGCAGACCGCGCTGGGCCTGTGTTTGAGAAACCTCTCGGCGGATATTCCTGGCGGCCAGCAATGAATCCGCCTTGAAACGGATAGCGCCGTCAAAAGTCTCGGCAGCCAGATAATTGATAAGCGGTGATCGTCGCGAGAGCGTCCAGATGCCCCACAGATCGGCGAACAGCAGATCATAACCGAG
Source organism: Candidatus Zixiibacteriota bacterium (assembly GCA_022563625.1). GTDB lineage: Bacteria > Zixibacteria > MSB-5A5 > GN15 > JACZUZ01 > JADFNA01. The sequence continues at coordinate 1,046 of JADFNA010000356.1, read as the reverse complement.
ATGGCGCCGTGCGAAAGTCGCCGAATTAATCGTTTCCAAAAAAGCGTCATAATGGAGTATGTCAGCGGCGACAGAAAGCGCCAGAAGATTTACCATGTTTTCGCGATGATAGGCCGAGCGTTTCATCAGGGCGTGGTTGAGCTGAGGATAGTCGAGTCGTGAGGCCTGTGACAACAGTTGATGGGCCAGCAGGTGAATCAACTGAATCAACCGTTCGGGTCCGCTCGGACCGGCCTCAATAATTCCCGCCCGCCGCCGTCCGCCGAGAGGTAATGTGGGCGGATTCGGCAACTCCCAGGCGCTCAGGTAACGCACCAACTCAATTTTGGTTGGAGCGCCGCTCCACGGAACACCGGCGTAGGTAGACAAACTGGCCAGGACCGAGTCTCCGTACAGCGCCCAGAATACATCCAACTCCCTGGCCTGGCGTTTGATCCAGCGTTTTTCCGCTCTCAGGTCTCCCGACGTGGGGTACAGGTCGGCATTTAGCGCGTACAGGTATTCACTGGCGCCATAGGAAAAACGAATTTTAGGCAGTGAATCTGCCGGGCCACGAAACTCAACATTCAGCGTATCAAAAGGTAATGGCGCCTTGCGGGCCGCGTTGGCCTGCGAGGGGCCGCCCGGTTGAAGGGCATAAGCGGCGCAGACCAGCCACACAAGTTTTTTCGCAAATCTGTACAGGCCGGCGGCTTTCATAGCGCAACAACATACTGCCGGGCGCTTGCACAGTGCAAGTTTCAAGCGTCATATTTGCCCGAATCCTTTGAACATAAAAAACAGGCCGGCGATAAACGCCGACCTGCCGTACGGTGGGGGTATGCCGCAGATTAACCACGGCAATTTGGTTCGCCCGGTTATGAGGCTAAACGAAGTTCTTCTGAAATCATCCCGTCCTGAATGTTGATCTGTCTTGGCAATTCTCTGGCGATATTCGGATCATGGGTGATCATAATTACTGTGCGCCCCTCGCTATGAAGCTCATGGAACAGATCCACAATCGCATGACCGGTTTTTTTGTCCAGATTTCCGGTCGGCCCATCAGC
>JADFNA010000355.1 GCA_022563625.1 Candidatus Zixiibacteriota bacterium | reverse complement strand
CGCGCGCTGGTCTGGGAATCTTCAGCGGTGGCCGAAGCGGCCATGAAAAGCGGTGTGGCGGGGAAAACAATTGCCCTGGGCGAATACCGCGAACGGCTGGGCGAACGAATCGGTTTGAGCCGGGCGGTGATGCGTCCGGTGGTGCGCTATGCCAAAAGCGGCCAGGCGCACTGTCGTGTTTTCCGAAGGTGACAACGAGCGAATTATGCGCGCGGCGCTTGAGGCGCGTGATGAAGGCATCTGCCAGCCGATCTTGCTTTCCAAGCGCGGCAATGTTGAACGCATGGCTACCGAATGGAAACTTGATCTAAACGGCATTGAGATAATAGACCCGGAAGGATCACCACATTTCGAGAGTTATGTGCAGCGTTATTGGAAAAAATGCGAGCGCAAGGGCGCCACGCTTGACAATGCGCGCAAGGCCCTGGAATCGCGCACATACTTTGGCATGATGATGGTGGCCGCCGGCCATGCTGATGCGCTCTTGGCCGGTGTGACGAAACATTACAGCGAAGTTATTCGGCCTGCGATAAGGGTGTGTAAACTGCGCAAAGGAATCGAACGCGTGGCCGGTGTGTATATGATCGCGCTGAACCATGACATCTATTTTTTCGCCGACACAACCGTGAATATAGATCCCTCCGCTGAGCAGTTGGCGGAGATTGCCGTTATGACAGCCGAGGTAGCGCGGCGTTTTTCTATCACACCTCGGGTGGCGCTGCTCAGTTTCAGTAATTTCGGTTCGGCGCGCTCCATACAATCCGACAAAGTCGCGCGCGCGGTGGCGCTGGTTAAGGCGCGTTCGCTCAGCTTTGAAATTGACGGTGAAATGCAGGTTGATCTGGCGACCATGCCGGAACTACTGCAGCGCGATTTTCCGTTCAGTGATCTCAGCGGCAAAGCTAATGTGTTTATTTTCCCTGACTTGAACTCGGGTAATATCGCTTACAAACTGATGCAGCGCCTGGCCGGCGCCGATGTGATCGGTCCGATTCTGATGGGACTCGACAAACCGATTCATGTTTTGCAGCGCAATTCCAGCGTGTCGGAAATCGTTGATATGGCGGCGATTGCGACAGTTGACGCCGAATGGCTGGGGCGGCGGTAGATTCGCCTTTCTCAACCCTGCTCGAAAAAACGTTGACAGAAATACATCCGTCTTGTATGCTTGACTAGCCTGTTGAGTCAAGCGTTCTTGGGCTAAGCGCCTCTCAGATACAGGTGGATTCTTTGCATTGATCAAAGACAGGCGGTATGCTGATGTTTTCTATTCCCAAGCGATTTCTGCGCCTTGAATATTCATTGGTAAAATCGCTTATCCTTGCTTCAGTGTTCTTTTCCGCCAGCCCTGCTCATGCGGCGGATATTGGAGGTGGAGACATAGTCTGCGGAGATTTTGATGGCGACGCCAACGGCAAAATCAACATCAAAGACATTACCGATCACTTTCAGTATATTTTCAACGACAGCCTGCCTCCAGCCAATTATCTTGTTGCGTCCGCGACAGACGGCGTGGAAGGTCTGAATATTCGTGACATTTCATATTTGGTGAATAGGATATTCGGGGGTGGCCCGCCGCCTTTATGCCCGTGCGATGCGGCGCCTCCTACGGCGCCTGCGCTCGATCCGCAGACTTATCTTAACATCGCCGAAACAACTTATCCTGCAAATGCTACATCATTGACGCTTCATTTGGAGTTAGGTGTAGCGGTGGATTTTCTTTCTTTCACTCTTCCTTTGAGAATTAGAGTTGGCGGCGCTGAGATTCCCTCAATAGGATATTTCGCAGGCGGAGGATTTCCAAATTACAGCTCCAGCCAGTCAACTGTTCGCCCGGATTCGGGAGTTATCGTGATTGGCAGTGGATTTTTGAGCGGCTCGATTGGGGAACCCGCAGGGTCAGGCGTTTTGGGGGAGTTGGAAATATCAGTGGCTCCTGCCAGTAGTGATCGCGTTATCACATACTCCTGGGGGGCAACATCACCGGTTCAGGCGCCATTTAGTGACTGTTCAATTCGTCCGATGATTGTGCAGACCGGTCCTGAGCTAAAAGTCTGGGAGCCGTACCTGAATGGGGCGCCGGGTATGGTCTCCTGCATCGAAGACAGCGCCGGAATTACGCAACCCGATTTTGATAATGACGGGGTCCCTGATGCCTGTGATAACTGCCCTTTAATGTTTAATCCTGATCAAATTGACTCAGACGCAAACGGAATCGGCGATCTGTGCGATTCGATTGACACTGATGGTGACGGACTGTTCAATTTCCAGGACAACTGTCCGCAGGTATTCAACCCGAACCAGGAAGACGGTGACGGCGATGGTTTTGGAGATGTCTGTGATGACTGTCCCGGTTTTGACAACAATTCAGAAACTGACGGAGATTGCCTGTCGGGCATTAATGATAACTGTCCACTGGCGTTCAACCCGAATCAGGAAGATGGCGATGCTGACGGAATCGGAGATGCCTGTGACAATTGCGATCTGGTTTCGAATTCCGATCAGGCGGATTTGGACGGTGATGGTGTCGGTGATGTCTGCGATGCTTGTCCGGATTTCGTTGACCCCTGCCCCGTGCCATGCGATGTGCCGGGAGACTTTAATGCTTCCGGCAAAGCCAACATCAAGGACTTAACTGACTGCTATGAGTATCTATATAGGGCCGGGTCTCCGCCATACGTAGCGGAGAACGCTGACATAGATGGAATTCTGATGATCACTCTTAGAGACATACTGTATATGAACGAATGGATTTTCGCTTCTGGCTCAGCGCCAATTTGCCCCTCACTCACATTACCGGAAACGACCCCTGATTCTTCAGTCGTATTGCAGTACCGGACGACAATCCCGCCAGGTGTTTCTGAAGCAGCTGTTTTTCTGAAATTGACGACGAGTGTAGATATTTTCGGATTTAACTTGCCGCTTAAGGTAAGGATAGGGGAATCAATTCCCAATAT
>JADFNA010000354.1 GCA_022563625.1 Candidatus Zixiibacteriota bacterium | reverse complement strand
CATTGAGTGAGTCAAGCGGACAGCCGTCGCAGGCATCCGCCAGACCATCTCCATCGGAGTCGAGTTGATCCGGGTTTGGCAGAAAACAATTGTCCACATCACCGCATACGCCGTCCCCGTCGGCGTCATTGTCAGGATCATTAGGGCAGGTATCACAGCCATCAGGAATACCATCCAGATCAATATCAATATTATCATCGCTTCCTGGACAAATGTCACAGGCGTCCCCAAATCCGTCACCATCACCGTCTTCCTGTCCTGAATTGGGCGCAGTCGGGCAGTTGTCCACTATACTGCAAATGCCATCTGCGTCCTGGTCATTGAAAAAGTCACCCGGACAAACGTCACAAGCATCACCCACACCGTCCCCATCGCCGTCCTTCTGCCCGGGGTTGCTCAGTCCGAGGCAATTGTCACAGCCATCGCGTATTCCGTCGCCATCCTCATCTACTATCGCGACGGTAGTGTCCTCGCTCAGTCTGAAAATGAAGAATTTAGCGTCAGTATTGGACAGGTACACCAGATCATCGTCGTTGAATGCATAAATCCCCCAGCCACCCTCAAAATTACCGGAATTATTCTGCGGCCAGGTGTCAAGAGCGACCAACTCTTGCAGCCCGCTGGGACACATTTCAAGGATCGCTATTCCGGAGCTATAGTGGGAGATGTAAACTTTGTTGTCTTTTATTTGAGCGTTGTGAGCGAATTCATTCTCCCCGATGTATTCACCGAGCAGGTGTATATTTTCAAAGTCTAGAATATTCCAGAGCTTTATGGTGTGGCCAACACTTTCTTCAGTAGTGATAACTTTAGTGCGGTCTTCAGACGGCCAGATGGTGTGCGTGATTGCGTTATTAGGGACAAACCAGCGCGACAATAGTTTTAGATTGGACTTGTCAGTCATGTCCCAGATGGAATAGCTGTCAAAAAGATCGGCCACATAGGCGGTATCATTATGGACAAAAAGATCGTGAATGCGATGATCGAAATCTCCCGCCGATGAGAGGTACAGCGGGTTTTCCGGATCTGAAAGATCGTGAATGTGAACTGTGGGGTCTATGGCGCCTACGGCATAGAGGAACCCACGAACCGTATCAATTGACAGATTGTGGGTTGTTCCAAGATCAACTCCATCAACAGGAACGGATCCCACCAGGTGTGCGCTGTCCGGCAAATATTGCAAATCGATTATCTGAATGCCATCTCCGCTTTCACCTGAGGCGTAGCAATAATGCTGGTATGTTTTCATGTCCCGCAAGCTGCCGGAACTGCCTCCGAGGACCGTATCAACTACCCGTTGACTATCCACATCAATGAAATAGAAACCGTCGGTCGCTCCCACAATAGCAAACTGTCGCCCACCGGAAGATTTCCAACCCCAACAGTCCGTCACTCGAAAACCGCTCTCGGTTGACAATTGAATGACAGCTACAGTGTCGAGCTCAAAGCCCGACTGGGCCTGTGCGCCCGTGGCGGACAACGCAATTATCGTCCATACGATCGTTTGTGAACTCAATCTGAGCAAGATTCTCTAAATATTTCAAATTGTTTATACTAGCGTGACATTCAGGCTAGTATGACTATAACAAATATATACGCAGGGAATAATCTGTCAATCTAATTATCTGACGCCTGACTCAACACCCAATACCGCCTGGGCCGCAGACTGGCGCCGGTCCGGCGGCGAAAATGCGCGCGATAAGATAGGTTATATCTGCGATATTCACGGCGCCGCTTCCGTCGGCGTCGCCTTCCGCACAGCAGACCGGCGCCTGGCCGGAAGCGAAAATCCGTGCAATGAGATAGGTGATGTCTGAGATATTCATCGAGCCGCTTCCGTCCGCGTCACCGGGGTTCACACAACAGTTGGGCGCCGCAGTGGTGACTCGCACCATAACAGACCTTGAAGGGACCCCAATGCTGTTAACCACAAATAACATATAATAGCCGGGTGGCGCCAGATTAGCGCTGGCTGGGCCGAATATTGTGACGGAGCCATCGCCGGCTGTCAGGTCCGCCAGCGGCACGAATCTTTGGTCCATGTTAATCGAATGTGTGACACTCGACAATCGAATGAGTGAGACAGCATTGGTGTCAGTCGGGCTGGTAAATTGCAATTCGAAATTTGTTGCATACGAAATCTCCTCTGGCGCGGATTGGATGATTGGCCGCGGGCCGAGAAACAGATATGGAGGTGAAAAAATTTCTGCCGTAAACTCTCCGTTGGATCCGGCCAGTAGAATACGTGCGTCGGGAAGCAAAATCGCTGTCGAGTGATACTCGCGCGGACGCTGCATTGCCGCCATTACCGACCAGGTTTCTGTTTCGGGGTCAAAGATCTCCGCGTCATATACTGACGCGGGTGGCGCCAGAGTGTCATCTACGGGCAAGCTGTTCTCGCCTCCAACAACGACAATTTTCCCGTCAGGGAGAATGACCGCATTTGCATGCATGCGGGGAGAATTGAGAGGCTGCGTGTAACTCCAGGCCGGAATCGAATCGTTCAAGTCGATGATCTCAACCGTTTCCGTGACAGTTACCCTATTATGTCCCCCGATGACCATGACTTTGCCCGGTTGGCGAGGGAGGAGGACCGACGTCCCTTCCCAACGGGGGCCGAAGTTCATTGTTGACGCTTTGTAGGCCAGCAGGTTCTCAATATCGATTATCGCTGTACCCTGTGTCGGTCCCGAAAAGAATATATCCTTCGGACTCAGCGCCGCCATTCGGGGATAAAGCGGCATGTTCGTTTTAGCGATGAAACGCCAGCCGGTCCCTGAGTCAGGGTCGTAGATCTCAATGTCCTGATTGACATCCCCTGTCAGTTCATTCAGGCCGGAGAAGACAACTATCTTTCCATCCGGGAGCGATACCATGGTTGGATACCAGCGTCCGTCGGCCATGTCCGCGACGCGCGTCCAGGTTTCGCTGAAGGGATCAAAAAGATGCGTGTCTTTTATGCCG
>JADFNA010000353.1 GCA_022563625.1 Candidatus Zixiibacteriota bacterium | reverse complement strand
CGCGGATTTTTCAGCATGAGCATCAACCGCAACCCGCGCCGTGTCTCCGACCCGCTGTCGTACACACTGGCGGCGCATATTCGCGGCCTTCCGGCAGATTCGCTGTCCGATACAACACTTTCAAAACTCAATATGATGGTTATAGCCGATCTGGACTTTATCTCCCAGCAGTTTTTCCAGATTCGCAATATGGGCATCCAGAACCTGAACTTCGACAATATCACGTTTTTTCTGAACGGCATTGATATTCTTGTTGGTGACAGCTCATTTATTGACCTGCGAAAGAAACGCGTGACACACCGCACCCTGACAACAGTCGAGGCGCAGACCCGCAGTTTCTACGAAGCGCGAATCGCCGGAGAGAAAAATGCCGAGAGCGAAGCCGGAGCGGCGCTGGCCGAAGCCCAGAGCCGGTTGAATGCGAAAGTCGCCGAGGTGACATCGCGCATTGATCTGGACCAGCAGACCAAACAGATTATGTTACAGAATCTGCAGGAAGTTGAAAACCGCCGATTCGAACAGATCAAGTTAACAATTGAAGCGCAGAAAGAAGCGCAGATACAGCGCAGCAAAGAAAACATGGAGCTTGAGATCAAGACTATCCAGAGCCGTATCAAAACACTGGCTGTTGCGCTTCCTCCGGCGCCGGCCCTGTTGTTTGGATTGTTTGTATTCATCCGGCGCCGCAAGCGTGAAAGAGAAAGTATAATTGATGCCAGACGGATGCGAGGCTAGTGACTATGGGAGCAACTATGACAGCAACTGTGGGAAATAACAAAACAACATTGATATTTTCGGCCGGAGCCCTGGCTCTGGCAGTGTTTGCGTTCTTGCTTTCCGGCCCGACAGTAACCCCTGATGCATTTCTGGACCAGGGGGAAGAGTTTTTCCCGGACTTCAAAGATCCCAACAGCGCCACCACACTGGAAGTTATCGAATACAACGAAGAAACCGGCGAGGCCAAACCGTTTAAGGTGACAAACCAGGACGGTATCTGGACAATTCCCTCGCATCACAATCACCCGGCCGATGGAAAAGAGCGCCTGGCCAAAACGGCCGCCGGTGTGATGGGAATCATAAAAGATGATTTCCGCACGGACAACGTCTCCGACCATGAACAGTGCGGGGTGATTGACCCGCTTGATGAAACCGCGCTGTCATTGACCGGGCGCGGCAAGCGCGTCACACTCAAAGGCCCCGGCGGCGCAATTCTGGCGGACTTTATCGTGGGCGGCGATGTTCCCGGCCACCCGAGCTTTCGGTTTGTGCGCCGGCCGGATGAAAAGCGGGTGTATGCTGTGCGGATTGACATTGACATTTCCACAAAGTTTGTGGACTGGATTGATGATGATTTGCTGGTGGTCGACAAAGATCGAATCGGGCAGGTGATACTTCATGATTACTCGGTTGATGAGCGAAGCGGCTCGCTGAATGTGCGCGACCGGGTCAAGCTGGGTTTGAATGACACAACCTGGAGCGCAGACAATATGCCAAAAGGATATATTGTCGACAGCGGCAAAATGCGAAACCTCCTGACTGCGCTGGATGAACTAAAAATTGTCGGCGTCCGCCCTAAACCGGAGGGTATCACCGCGGCGCTGAAGCAGGCCGACTCCACACGCAGAATGTCAACGGCCGATTTGCTGTCACTGCAAAACAAAGGGTTTTTCTTTACCCGCACCGGAGAGTTGAAATCCAACGAAGGAGAGTTGGAACTGGCCACGGATGACGCGCTTCGTTACACTTTGCGTTTCGGCGAGGTTGTGTACGGCGCCGGAGAGGATGTCAGCGCCGGAACTGAAGCCAGTGATGACAAATCTAGCGGAACAGGCGCTAACCGCTATTTGTTTTTGTCCTGCAAAGTGGCCAATGAAAACTTTCCCGAACCGGCAAAACCCGCTAACCGCGAGTTTGAAAACAAAACCGATAGTCTTTTGACAGATGCAGACCGCAAGAACAGAGAACTCGACAACCTGCATCTGGTGTGGGAGTCTACAATTATACGCGCACGAGAACTGGCCGATGAACTGAATAGCCGCTACGCCAAATGGTATTACGTTATCTCATCGGCGAGTTTTGAGAAACTTGATCTCAAACGCTCTGACCTGGTGGTCGCCAAGGCCGACGACAAAAGCTAGCCGATTCCTGCTTATCATAGCCAGTTCGGCCGCATTTTCGATTTTTGACACGTAAGCTATTGTTATATAAGTAGTTATAGACTCACTCTCCGCTGGTCGATCCCTTTCCAGGCCACTCGTCCAAAAATCTCCAGTTAATTTGCAACCATGTTGTAGACCACACAGTTGTATATTCTAAGAGGGAGCGGGCCTTCAGAGCTGAGGCTAGAGAGTTATCACTATGACTATCGGACAACTGACCAGAGTTTGCGGCGCCAAGCGTGAAACGGTGCGCTATTATGAGGACATCGGGCTTCTGGATACGCCCACGAAAAACTCTTCAGGGTATCGCGTTTATTCTACCGACACCATCGACCGGCTGATGTTTATCCGCCGGGCCAAGGAACTCGGGTTTACGCTCAACGAAATCCACACACTAATACAGCTTTCAACCGGCGAAATTAATCGCTGCTCTGAAGTTCAAAAGTTTGTGACGGACAAAGTCTCCAGGATTCGGGGACAGATCAAACATTTGCAGGGGCTTGAAGTGGCGCTAGGAGGGCTGCTTACGCAATGCGCTCTTTCAGACAGGATAATTGACTGCCCGGCGCTTGACTCACTCATATCCGATGGGAACAAAATCGACATACCTGAAGCATAGGGACTATATCATGCAGGCCAAAAATCTTTCGCTACTTTCGGCGCTAACATCCGGTGTCTGTTGTGTGCCGCCATTGATCCTACTGGGTCTGACCCTGATCGGATTTTTCGGCCAAGTCGGTTTGGAACTGCCGCTGGGGCGCGCGATGGCCTATTTCATGCCGTTCGACGACCGCATCTTCATGCGC
>JADFNA010000352.1 GCA_022563625.1 Candidatus Zixiibacteriota bacterium | reverse complement strand
GTCGCGAAGAAAGGGACCGCGTGCCATCCATTGATAGTATTTTCGACCCCCATGGGAATATGGGCCATAAACTTTGGAGTTGGGAAACTTTCTGTTAAGCCAGCTAAATATTTGTTCATTAATTCTTCATCATGCTGAACAATTGCTTCTAGCAATTCGGCTCGATATTTTTCGGCTTTTTCTTTCATGTCCTCGGGAATGTCAGTTTCCTCAAATTCTTTGCCCAGTTCGTCTTTAAAGACTATGGCCTTCTCGGTCAATAGATCAATCATGCCTATAAAATTACTTTCAGCGCCGATTGGTAATTGTATCGGATAAGCATTTTTAGTCAAACGATCTCTGATGCTATCCAAATCAGCATAAAAATCAGCGCCCGTTCGATCCATTTTGTTTACAAAAGCAATTAGTGGAACCTTAAATTTTTCTGCTTGATGATAAACAGTTTCAGACTGAGGCTCAACTCCGCCAACAGCGCAAAAAAGCGCCACAGCGCCGTCAAGCACGCGCAGTGAGCGCTCCACCTCCACCGTGAAATCAACATGCCCAGGTGTATCAATGATATTAATCTCGTATTTGCGCCAGTAGGCGGTTGTGGCCGCCGAGGTGATCGTGATACCGCGCTCTTTTTCCTGCTCCATCCAATCCATCGTGGCAGCGCCCTCGTGCACCTCCCCCAGCCGGTGCAGGCGGCCGGTATAATAAAGCACCCGCTCCGTCGTGGTCGTTTTGCCTGCATCGATATGGGCCATGATACCGATGTTGCGAATCATATGTATGGGTGTCGGTGCAGACATAAAAATACCTCTGGCGGTCAGTCGTAAGGAGAATCTTTTCGGGAGCGTGCGCTGGAATCTCGCCGTCTGTTGGACAGGGGGATTCCCGCGAGAAACTTACTCAGTGACGCAACCGCAGAGGAGCGTCCGGGGGGGAATCTATTCTGTCAAAGAGCGAAATAACTACAAGCGGCGCCGTCTGTGCGGCGCCTGTAAATATCCCATCTATCCTATCGATCTAGCTGGCCTTTCTCCTTCGCAATCCTGGTGGTATCTTTTTTTTCTTGGCTTATGTCTATTTCTGTTCATTCATGGATTCACGCTTTATGCGCGGCGCATTCGCTATTTACCAGCGGAAATGCGCAAATGCCTTATTCGCCTCGGCCATCCGGTGCGTGTCTTCACGTTTCTTAACCGCAGAGCCTTCACTTTTTGAGGCGGCTGCGAGTTCAGCGCCAAGACGCTCGCCCATGGATTTTTCCGAACGGGAACGCGCGGCGGCGATCAACCAGCGCATCGCGAGAGCGGTGCGCCGGCGAGGACGAACTTCGACCGGGACCTGATATGTCGCACCGCCGACACGGCGAGACTTAACTTCCAATGACGGCTTGACATTGTTGAGCGCCTTGTGAAACACCTCCAGGCCCGACTCACCCTCGACACGCTTTTCCGAGGCGGCGATGGCCGCATACAATGCCTTTTCTGCAACAGACTTCTTGCCGCGTGTCATCAGGGAGTTCACAAACAATGCGACAGTTGCGTCCCCAAATTTCGAATCCGGCGTCACCGGACGCCGCTGTATGGCTTTTCTTCTTGGCATTATTGAACTCGGCAGGCTTGTAAAGGCTCACAAAATCTGCGCATCTTCCCATCCATTATAGATTATTTCTTAGGCCTTTTCACACCATATTTTGAGCGGCTGTTTGTTCTTCCTTCAACCCCGGAAGTGTCCATCGTCCCGCGGATGATATGGTAGCGCACACCGGGCAGATCTTTCACACGGCCTCCGCGAATAAGCACGATCGAGTGCTCCTGTAAATTGTGTCCCTCTCCCGGAATGTATGCCGTGACTTCCATCTGATTGGTAAGTTTGACACGCGCGACTTTGCGCAATGCCGAATTCGGTTTCTTCGGGGTCGATGTATAAACCCGCGTGCAGACTCCCCGCTTCTGGGGTGAACCTTTGAGCGCCGGGGTGTTCTTTTTAGTCTTCAGGCGCTTGCGGCCTTTTCGTATTAGCTGATTAATTGTTGGCACAGATACTACTATCTTCTCCCGACAGCGCATAGCGCTGTCTCTCTTCGATACTACTATATCGATACTATGTATATTATCGCCGAGGAACTTGCGATGTCAGAACCGACATCGTAGGTGGCGCTCCCCTTTTTCAGGGAGTTTCACAAAATATACTTACAGAAATATAAGTCAAGCAGAAAATTCGCTGCCTGCGATAGCCCACTATAGCCAGTAACGTACTGTAAACCAATGGCTTAGGCGCTACAGGAGATTACGGGATTCGACAGGTGGAAATTTATTTTGCTTATTTTTAGCCTGAAACCCGGCTTTCCTCTTCAGTCAATTCCGCAGGCGCCGAAATCTCCACTTCCGGCCCCTCCGTTTCTTCCTCGATGATGGAAATACCACGATAACGCGGCACCCCTGTGCCGGCAGGTATCAAATGGCCAATTATGACATTTTCCTTCAATCCCTGCAGGGTGTCAACTTTGCCATTGATGGCCGCTTCGGTGAGCACTTTCGTGGTTTCCTGAAAAGAAGCGGCTGAAATAAAGCTTTCTGTTGATAACGCTGCTTGTGTAATTCCAAGTAGTACGTTCTCAAATGTTGCAGATTCAGCATCCCTACCAATAGGGGAATTTTTATCTTTACTTTTTAGTTCGGAATTAACTTTTCTAAATTGGCTCCGTGGAACTAATTGACCTTCATTGAATTTAGAATCACCCTTGTCTTCAATAAATACCATTGAAGTAATTTTTTGATTTTCAGCTAAGAATATAATTTTACCCACTAAATCTTCTTCCAAGAATTTAGTATCTCCAGGATGAATAATTCTAATTTTCTGAAGCATTTGGCGTACAATAACTTCTATGTGTTTGTCGTTAATTTCGACGCGTTGACTTCGATATACGCATTGGATTTCGTGCGTGAGGTACTGCTGCACAGCCTCCTCGCCTGAAAC
>JADFNA010000351.1 GCA_022563625.1 Candidatus Zixiibacteriota bacterium | reverse complement strand
CGCACGGCTCAGGTCCCAGATCGGAGCCAGCGATGCTCTGCTCTTCGCGACACCGGAGTACAACTTCTCGATACCAGGCGTGCTCAAGAATGCGATCGATTGGGCGTCGCGTCCTCCGGATTCACCGATCAATCTCAGGCCAACGGCTGTGCTGGGCGCAGGTGGTCGGCTGGGGACGGCGCGAGCCCAGCAGCACTTTCGCAACATCGCGCTTCACAACGACCTCAGGGTTGTCCAGAAGCCCGAGGTCCTCATCAATCGGCTGCTCGACCTCGAAGAAACCAAGCGTCGTGGCATCGGGGATGAAGCCGATCTGGCCGGGATTTTCGCCGCTGGAGGGCATGATAGTCAGCCAGGGGATTTGATTGTCTATTGTCCAATTAAAACAGCCTCCCCGAAGATTATGTATCTCCATTACAAATATCGGGCAGTACTGGAAGTCAGTTCCGGCCCTTGCAGTTAGATTAACGAACTGTAGGGCCGGGATTATCTGCGCCGGCTGATCGGCGGGCTTGATTGTCAGCCGCACGAAAATGAATTTCGGGCTTTCCTCCGCCAGCGGCGCATCAACCTTGATAGAGTCCAGATACACACCCAACGGTAGTCCGGTTTCGATCACGGTTATGGCTATTGTTCCGGGGGCGAATCCGGCGTCACTTTGTGTCGCCAGCCAGTCAGCGTTAAAGGAAAGTGTATAGGGAACTGATTCTCCAAAAGTTGAAAGACCGGCGAATTTGAATTGGGGAGTAAAACCGAATTGCTGCTCACATTCAAAGAGCGAAAAATCCACCGTGTCTGATGGAACACCCAGAGTGGCCACGTCGGACGACAAATAGGAGTGAACAATAAGTGGTTGGGGAGAGTTTATCGCTTGAGGTGAAGAGACCCAGATCGTGTCGAAGATGTGGTCGGGTTCGCTGCCTGTGTAGCGCATGGTAACCAGCACACTATCAGGCGCCAGGCCCGAATCTGGCGTGAGGATCAGGATACGATTGACGTTTTTTGTCAAAGAAAAATTCAAGTTGCCGGCCCCATCATTGAGGACCTGGAAAAACCCCGAATCGAGTAAGAGAACCGGGTTCGTTATAGCTATGGCGCTGCGATCCACGACGATAACCAACGTATCAGGTTCGATTTTGATAATCGGCAGATCGGATGCAACCGAAAGATTGACCGCCACACGGACCGGGCTATTCGTCGCGGCCGGGTCAGTTATTGTCAGTGTGTCGAAATAATCGCCGAAAGCCAGTCCTGTGATATCAACCAGCAGTGTGGCGTTGGTAAAGTTCCCGCCGGAGTTAGGTGAAAGACTAAGCCAGCTTTCGTTGTTCGCCGCCTGCCAGTTTAGGGCTACAACGCCGGTATTCACGATCGTCAGTGTTTGCGGAGGCGGATTGGTGGAATCGGCTATTGCGTTGAAGAAAAACGAACTCTGAGAAACCGATATTACCGGCGGAGGATCGTTCACGACCAAAGTAACCGGTATGAAAAAAGGACTGTTGGTTGCATTGGGATCTGTCAGAACTATTTCATCAGTGTAGGTCCCCACCGCCAGTCCGCTGTGATTCGCACGCACCTGTGTGACCGACGGGGCAGTACCTGCGGCAGGCGTGACAGTCAGCCACGAACTTGAGACCGAGGCGCTCCAGTTGAGAGAACCCAATCCGATATTGGTGATGTTTAGTGTCTGCGCGGGTGGATTCACGGAGCCCTGGATGGCGGAAAACGAAAAACTACCCGGGACTGCAGCTATTGTGGACGCTTCAACCGGATTTCCAATCTTGACCGTGGCGCCGACAAATTGGGGGATAAAGTCTACGTTGCCTTCCTTCGCCACCAGCAGGAAATCCCCGCTGGGCGGTACAAACACTGAATCGATATTCACGAACTGGTCCGGCGCCAAAGGATCAACAGTAAACCACAAGCTGGCATAAAGTCCCTTGCCGGGGGGCAGCGGAGCGCCGACGAAGATGAAGAAACCTGTCAGCGAATTGAAATTAATGTTATCAATTGTCGTGGGCCGTTGGCCGCCTGGCAGAAATGAGAGGACTGAGCCTACAAAGCTAATTGAATCCAGAAATAGGTCCGAAGTTCCCCAACCTATTCCGATTGTCCCTCCGACCAGTTCCTCGTCATTGACCAGCGTAACATCAATCTTGAAATGATCGCCGGCATTAACATCTGCGCCGGTAATTATCACCGAATCCGGAATACCCGGGTCATCTCCCAGCAAGCGGGCCTCAACCCCGGAAGGATGAAAAGCCGCCAACAGAATAATTGCCGGGATTAATACGGAAAAACGTGCAGCCGCTATGTGGCGGCTCAATTTTGATTTAATGTGGGGGAATATCATTTGCCTCTCCTGATCGGCGCGTTTTCGTCCGCCATCCATTGGCGCAAACTCTGTGAGGGTCAACGGCGAATTGCCACGACTCTAGCGTTAGTATTCTTTGGCGTCTTCTTTGGCGTCAAAACATTTTGTCAAAGCGACCGCCGCCGAGCGTCGGCGGGAACTCTGTCGGGTACCCTATCGGGCGGAATGTATCAAATCTGGCAAAGAAGTACGTTCGTGACTTTTTCAGTCGTGGTATGCTGAATACCGCCGTTAATATAGGGACTCAGGACCCAATCTGTCAACGACTTTCGGCAGAGATGTCTTCAGTCGGTACGGAACTGATGTGACAGGGCGCAAAGGCCCTGGCGCCTGAATCAGGCCGACTTGGCCGCGGCCCGTGAGCGAGTGCGTTTTCTCTTTGCCCCGCTGCGGCTGCGTTTGCGGCGGGCTTTTTCCAGCTCAACGGCAAACAGTTTTTCGAGAGTGTGCGTGGAGGGCGTGAAATCCAATAGCGCCTGCTCGAACAGCTCATCCACTGATCCGACGAAGATAAATTTTGTGCTGCGGGTGATTTCTGAGGGCAGTTCCTTCAGGTCTTTTTCGTTTTCGCGTGGCAGGCAAACATAGGGAATGTTCGCGCGGTGA
>JADFNA010000350.1 GCA_022563625.1 Candidatus Zixiibacteriota bacterium | reverse complement strand
GCTCTGAGAGGAGACACAACCGGTCATGATCAGGAGTTTCCCACTTTCACTGGCGCTCCCAACATTTGCGATAGCTCAGCGGAATTCTCCAGCGTCACACGCGTGATAGATTTCACGGGCGGTGGTATCAAAGTACTGTGTGGTTATGATATTGATGGTGGGACCGGAGATGTAAATTTGAACGGATTTCCTCATGAAATCGCAGACGCGGTAGTCTTCGCAAACTACTTTACGCAGGGAAAGAGCGCGTTCACCATAAATGAAAACGCGCAGGTTTTTGAATCTGATGTAAATAGAGACGGTTTATTCCTAACACTGCGAGACTATGTTGAACTCCTTCGCTGGATAACCGGCGAGGCGTGCGAATTTTCGATTCTCAAGCCTGTACCCGGTAACGAAATAGTCGAAGTTGTCATTCGCGACGACACCATCTTCTTTGACCGTGAAGCCGGAGCGGCGCTTTTTGTATTTACCGGAGAGGCCGACCCAAAACTTCTGGCGACGAATATGACGATGTCTGTTGGCCGGCGCGAAGGTAAGACATTTGCGCTGGTTAGTTCATTTGAAAGCGAGCGAATTTATCCCGGAACGGTAGTTCTCTGCCATGCCCAGCTTGAATCAGTCGAGTTGGCCGGATACTACGGCGAAATGCTTCTTGCGAAATTAGCGATCGCGCCAACAACTTTTCAATTAGAGCAAAACTATCCCAATCCATTCAATCCGACGACAACCATTTCATATAGCCTGCCACATGATGCTGTCGTGACTGTGACTGTGTACAACACACTTGGCGAGACGGTCCGGCTCTTTACCGAGGGCATGAAGCCTGCCGGGCGCCATTCTGTCACATGGGACAGCAAAGGGCAGCGCGGCAAACATGTCGCCAGTGGCGTGTATTTCTACAAGGTTCAAGCTGGTGAGCTGGTTTCGTCTCGAAAGATGCTACTGTTGAAATAACTCTGTTCCAGGACTCCTCAGTATTGCTCAGATGAATTACCGGCTAATATTCTACACTGTCCTGAGTAAATTCCAAAACGCCCAACAACTTCGGCAAGGGCATGACTTCTTAGAAGCTCGTCTCGTGGAGTCCGCTTTGCACAGGGTGAATTCCAGCCAGGGCGCCGCACCGCTTGCGGAGGGGCGCCTGCCTTCATCAAATTTAAGCGCATGTCCGGGTAACTGGCCCTTCTCAAGCGACATACGTTTTCGTATCTTAGGCCGGACGTTGAAGCGCCTGATAGCGGGCTTATTGAGAGCCAATGAAAACCGAAGTTGAGAAAAGCACACAGCCGGCCGGGGTCAGTTTTGGCCTGCCGCATGATTTCTGGGAGAGGGTGCGCTATACCTCGAACCGGCTGTTAATGCTGGATTATGACGGCACTCTGGCTCCGTTCAGCGCCGAGAGAATGGAAGCCCGTCCGCCGCCGGCCACGCTCAATCTGCTCAAGGACATGATCAAGGCCAAACACACCCGGCTGGTCATAATCTCCGGGCGGCCGACAGATCAGATGCGCACACTGCTGGACGGGTTGGAAGTGGAGCTGTTTGGTTCACATGGTTTTGAGCGGGCCAGGCCAAACAACGATCCGGTTGTCGAAAAACTTTCAGAGTCCGAGGTTTCCGGACTCAAAGAGGCGCGCCGCGCGGCCGAAGCGGCCGAAATGTCGGATTATATAGAGCCCAAACCGGCCAGCATCGCGGTGCATGTGCGCGGTCTGGACAGCGCCCGATCAATCGAAATCGAGGAGCTGGCCTGGAATATATTCACGCCTATCGCAGATACCTTCGACCTCGAATGCCGGGCATTTGATGGCGGAGTGGAGATCCGCTCGCGCCGTTTTCACAAGGGCAAAGCGGTCGAGGCGCTGCTTTCTGAGTTTGACGGCCACACTTTTGCCAGCTATGTCGGCGACGATGAGACCGACGAGGACGCATTTCGGGCCCTGGCCGCACATGCTGATGGAGTCGGGGTCAAGGTCGGCGGGAGTCCGTCAGACACGGCCGCACAGGGATGGATTGAGTCTCAGGCAGAAACCCTGCCCTTTCTCAGGCTCTGGCATGAAACGGCGCTGAATCTCAAACGTACCGCCGCGCGCGCCATGCGCCGCTCACGCCTGGTGGTCGTTTCCAACCGCCTGCCGTCGCTGTTGTCTGCCGAAAAAAGCTCCAGAAAGCGGGCGATTGGCGGGCTGGCCACGGCCCTTGAAGCTGCCCTGTCCGAAAATGAAGCCGGAGGATTGTGGATGGGCTGGAGCGGGAAAATCTCTAGGGGCCGCGAAGCGCATGAATTGAAGGAATACGAATCCACTTCAATGCGGCTGTTGGGACTTGATTTGACCAAGCGTGAGTATGACGCATACTACAACGGGTTTTCCAACAACACCATCTGGCCGTTGTTTCACAGTTTCCCGACACTGACCAAGCTCTCGGGCTGGCAGTTGGAGGTCTATCGTTCGGTCAACAAGCTTTTTGCCCAGGGACTTGACTCGGCTTTGGAAAAAAACGATTTGCTCTGGGTGCATGATTATCATCTGATCCCGCTGGGGCATGAACTCAGGCAGATGGGCTGGCAGGGGAGAATGGGATTTTTTCTGCACATTCCTTTCCCGTCTCTCGATACCCTGGCGATTCTGCCGGAATTTGAATTATTCCTGCGTGATTTGCATGAGTATGACATCATAGGGTTTCAAACACAGACTTATCTGGACAATTACATTTACGCCTGCCGCCGTATTTTAGAAGCCACCTGGGACGGCTATGTGCTTCATGCGGGTGACCGCTTTCAGCGGGCCGGCGTCTATCCGGTGGGAATTGATGTCGGGCGTTTCCAGCCGGAGGCGGGCAAAGATATATCCAAGACGAAAAGCGTTTTCGGAGCAACGCTCAAGAATATGGCGATTATTCTCGTTGTTGACCGGCTTGTTTACACCAAGGGCATGCCGCAGCGAATCCCGGCTTTTGTGACATTGATGCAACACAG
>JADFNA010000349.1 GCA_022563625.1 Candidatus Zixiibacteriota bacterium | reverse complement strand
CCTAGCTTAGAGGAGTTCGTGGTTGCTGATTCATTCAATTCGGCCGGAAATACCCCGGCCGAAGAGAACCCGTAGTATACATCCCAACGGTCCTCTCTCCAAGAGATAACCGCAACGGAGTCCGGCTGGTGTCACTTTCTGTCAGTCCGCGCTATAAAAGGAGGAGTTTTAGTCGGCAGGCAGCCATCTGCTCCGAAGGTGGCGGAGAAGGCCCTTTGATTTCTCAAGTATCCAGAACAGCGCGAAGGCGCAGCTGATTGCCCAGAACGGCTGGGCGGGGAGGAACAGGCGAGAACCCTGCCAGAACGAGGCGCCGGTTATGAGCGCAAGGTACAAATAGAATAGCGCCAGCAGAGTTGCGGCCCTCCACAGTCCGCCGCGAATCATCAGATACGATCCCAGAAAGTGTAACATGACCAGTACAACGCCCAGATTTGACGCGAATCGTTTGGAGTAGAAAGTCCACAGTTCATCAAGTTGCGGAACATTTTCATGCTGCACATAGCTTTCACTTGTCATGTTTGTCCAAACATTCCCCAGATATGCGCTGAATGTCTCAAGCGGATAGGCGCTGACAGTGTCACGAATGATATTCAAATCAAATTCATGCCGCTGCAAAATTGTCGGGCCAGTGGGGCCGTATCGACTGGCGATTTGCTTTTTCCACAGGACGCGCGGAATCTCCAGCGATGTATCTCCGTGGATGTCCGCCACTGCCTCGGCTATCCAGTAATCACGGGCGGCGCGTGTTCCGGTTTCGGAAATTGTGAAGACGCCATGTACCGCATAGTTTCGAAGCGGCCAGATGATTGTCAGCGCCGCCGCAAGAGTGACATACATGAACAACCGGGCGCTCCTGAGGGGAATGTCCGGCAACCCGGCGTTGTTTCGCTCATGCCAGATCCAGAGCGCAAGTAGAAGCGCCAACATCAGCGGATAGAACTGTCCGACTGAGCGGATAAGCGAAGCGATGGCGCAGAGTGAGGCAAACGCCAGACCATCCGACAGGCGCCCTTGTGCGACTGTGGATAGAAAACTGTGAACAGTAAGAAGAGTTATCAATGTGAAGACTGTCTCAGAGTATAGTATGCAGCTAAAGGATATAGAGCTTATCGACAGCGCGCAGATGTAACCCGCCAGCGCCGCAGTGGTTTTTGATACGCCGACCCGCAGAGCCAGCGACCGGACCAACAAGCAATTTAGACTTGAGACGAGGATGTTAATTATCAGATTCGCCCAGACATTGGACCCCGCAAATAAATCCTGTATAAACAGAACGAATCCATAGCCGGGGCCAACCAGCGCGAGGCTTTCTTCATGTAACGCAAATCCGTCTCGAAAACTCTGAGCTACATCGGCAAAAAATACCGTATCACTAAATTTGAACCAATATTCGTCTGATGTAAAGTTTTGCGCCACCAGCCAGAGAAATATCGCCCGCACTGTTAAGGAGACAACAAACAGCCCCAGCGCTGATTCAACGATTCGCCGTGAATTCACAGGTTTCATGCCCGCAGAGGATTGCTTTGGGATCTATTAGAAAAACAACTGACGCGTTTGAATAAGTCATATTCCGCCAAGAGCTTATCGCGGCCCGCCTGAGGTCGTCCCAGGTGAAGTTTGGAACAAAATGCGCGCACAGGACAGGGTATGCGAACCCGGCTATCAACACTCCGTATGTTTGTTGTCGATGATCGAACCCTGCTTTGTGCAGAGTTAATCCAAAACATAATAGCATCACAAACAGGGCTGGATACTGTGTCAAAATAAATGCTGTCCGGTATGAAACAGATGATGATTCGACCAGCGCCCGCATCATGCGCGAGGTTATCGGCCTGAGGGAGGACGGTGGATTGTTTTCATGTTCAACCAGCGCTCTTTCGAAACGCCCATCCTCCCAGCTCAGCATTGAACGCGTATTAAAGTTCAGCGCGAGTATCAACGATGTAATTACGAACGCTAGGAGAGTGATTGAAATTGTTCGAAACATAGCTCGCCGAAAACCCCTAAATAAATAATTTGGCAAACGCGTATACAAGGAAAGAACTCATAGAATCCATTTTGTCCGCTGCGACTTGATACTGCGGGACAAAAACGTTCACCACAAAGACCCACCCCACCCAGCGGCGTATTTGGAATGTTTTGTGCTCGAATAGTTCCTTGAGAGCTATAATCATGATCATGAAACTGAGTGTCATCATTCGTGATGTGTCATACGCCAGAAACAGTTGGCTATAAGCGCAGGCGAAAAGCAACGCCATCGACCATAATTGAAGTTTCTGCCCCCGCCGATGGAATGAAATCAGCGCCAGAACCGGAAAAATCCACAACAGTTTGAAAACGCTGAACACTCCCATCCAATGGAGCGGCAGGGTCATGCGATACCAATAAAACGGGTCCTTTGCGAGGGGTTCCAGGTAATAGGCTGTTGAATAGGCTACATCAAATTGCAATGAAATCGCATGGCGCACGAGAAAATAAGCGGCGAATACTATCAAATGGCCTGCGATTATGTCCCATGCGCTGCGCCAGGAAAATTTGTATTCAACAAGAGTGATGAAAATAAACCAGGGTGTCAGAAACGCTATCGACTCGCGATTGAGCAGTCCCAGAAAAAATAACAAATAAAATAATAAAATACGAAAATTCCGATACACTAATTGATATATTCTCTAATATTCAAAATAATAAAGAATTGAAAAAAGAATTTATCTCTGTTCTGGAGAAAGAAATAAGGAATTCATTTGATTTGGAAATTACCATTCATGATGGAGATGATCTTTATGCTTCAAAATGTGCAATTTCATTCTACACTTTGATTAAATTAGGTTTTACAGAAAATGCACTGGAGGCTTTACGTAAAAGACCGGAACAATGTAATTCAGGATTCATATTTCAAATTATATCGAGCATACTGTCAGAAGATTATTCAAATTTCAATTTATTGCAAATCTCAGATCTTTTAAAAATAACACAATCTCAA
>JADFNA010000348.1 GCA_022563625.1 Candidatus Zixiibacteriota bacterium | reverse complement strand
GTCTCAACCCAAGTGATTCAGCGTGATCGTCATGCGGCATACCTCACCGCGCTGGCATTGCTATTCAGTTCAATAGAAAAATTCGCCACTGAAGTGCGCAATTTGCAGCGCTCGGAAATCGGCGAGATGCAGGAAGGATTTGCCAAAGGACAGAAAGGCTCCTCGGCCATGCCGCATAAGAAAAACCCGATCATCGCCGAACGCCTGACAGGCATTGCGCGCCTCTTGCGCGGTTATGCGCTCAGCGCCATGGAAAACATTCCACTCTGGCATGAGCGGGATATCGCGCACAGTTCGGTCGAACGGGTGATCATCCCGGATGCCACAATCCTGGCCGACTATGGCCTGGCAAAGCTGAACTCGCTCCTGTCCGGCCTGATCATCAACAAGAAAAAGATGCTGGATAATATCTATTTCAAGGGCGGTCTGGTATTTTCCCAGCGGCTGCTGCTGAAACTGTCCGGTCCGCTGGCCAGCCGCGAGAAAGCCTATGCTGTGGTTCAGCGTAATGCAATGGCCGCTCATGACGGCGACGGAGGGTTCCGCGAACTAATCAGCGCTGATCCGGAAGTTACACAACATCTGACTGATTCAGAAATTGCAGAACTGTTTGATCTGAGTTATTATTTCAAAAACGTAGAAAAGATTATCAAGCGAATACTTAAGGCCTGACTCAACTAAATAAACAACTCGGGACATTAGCATGATAGAACGTGACGGATACCCATATATTTTCGGAGCATTGACGGCCGCCGCTGTCGGTTTCGGCGCATCGCTGTTGTTTGATGAGCAATGGCCACAGACATTTGCTCTGGTTTTTGTTTTTTTTGCTCTGTGTTTCGCGCTTTTCTTCCGCAGCCCCAAGCGTGAGACTGAACTGGCGGAAGGAGAGATTGTCTCCCCGGCCGACGGCCGGGTAATCAAAATTGAAAACCTGGAATCCTACCGAGGGTTTTCCGGTCCGGTGCAAAAAATCTCAATTTTCCTGTCTGTGTTCGACGTGCATGTCAACTGGACCCCGGCCGCCGGAAAAGTGAGTTACGTCGAACATCGTCCGGGCAAATTCCATGTTGCATACGTTGACAAAGCCTCCGAGTACAACGAACGGACCGAAATCGGCCTTGACACTCCGCTCGGCCCTGTTGTGTTTCGTCAAATCGCAGGTTCAATCGCTCGGCGTATTGTCTGCCGCCTACAGCCGGGGCAGACAGTGCGTGGCGCAGAAAAATTTGGTATGATTAAATTCGGTTCGCGCGCCGAGGTGATTGTGGCGGCCGGCTCGGAAACTCTGGTCAGTCGCAAACAACATGTGCGCGGCGGGCAAACTGTCATCGCGCGCCTGGCGCCACGCTCAACCAATGTCGAAGGCCAACAAGTGAGCGCTCATGAACCATCGAGCGGAGAGATGAATTCGTGATGACTGCGGCTAATTATCCGGAATATTCCGGACGTACGGAAGGCGGCCGCAGGGATTACCGGGGACTTTTTCCCGGCGTGTTCACTATGGGCAATCTCGTATGCGGCTTTCTGTCCGTGCTGTCGGTCTCCGAAGGTGATGTAGTCACCGGCTGCTGGTTTATTCTGCTGGCTGCCTTTCTGGATTTGTTGGACGGTAAGGTCGCCCGTCTGGCCGGCGTCGAATCCCGCCTTGGTATGGAGCTGGATTCGCTGGCGGATTTCATGTCTTTCGGCGTGGCTCCGGCTTTTCTGGTGCACGCCATCATGCTTGGCTCAATTGGCAAATGGGGCTGGATTATCGCAGTGGTTTATATCATGGCCGCCGGTTACCGTCTGGCCAGATATAATTTGCTCTCACAGTCTGAGGAAAAGCAGAACTTTCTGGGCATGCCAGTCCCGGTGGCGGCCCTGGGTCCGGTGACTTTTGTCATATTCAGCTATCACATCTGGGGAGACTTGCAGTATTCAGAATACCTGATTTCGATGATGATATTGTTTTCGGGGTTAATGGTCTCTCAGGTGGAGTTTGAAGCTGTGCCAGACCGTTTCGGAAGGGCAGAACGCGTCAAGCTGGTATTGGCCATACTCATCATCGTGGCCCTGGTGATAAATGCAAGACTGACCTTGTTCCCCATAATTGCGGCGTATATCTTAACCAATCTGGTGCGTGAATCGCATCGGCTGTTCACCAGAGGTGTCGACAAGGTCCGCTCCAGAAGCGGACAGGACTGAGAATCGCAATCATTAATCGATATCAAAAAACAAAAAAGAGACAGCGCAAAATTAGATGGCTTCCAAAACAGACACACAAGTAGCGACCGTATACGTGCGCTTCAAAGAGGGGGTGCTCGATCCCGAGGGTGTCACAATCCAAAAATCTCTGGCCATGATGGGCTATGACAAGGCAAAGTCGGTCAAGACCGGAAAATTCTTCGAAATCGAGCTGTCAGATGGTTCCACTGAGGCGTATCGTCAACTGCAAGAAATGAGCGAGAAAGTTTTGGCCAATCCGGTTATTGAGAGTTTTGAGATCCACTGGCCGTCCGACTCAGCGGTTGGAAAGTAGGCGAAGGGTTAAAGTGAGATTCGCAGTTGTCACATTTCCCGGTTCAAATTCTGATCACGACTCGTACTGCGCGGTAAAAACGCTGGGCGAACAGGTTGATTATGTCTGGCATCAGGACTCTGATCTGAGCGCCTATGAGTGTGTCATATTGCCCGGCGGTTTCAGTTTTGGTGACTATTTGCGCGGCGGGGCGATTGCCCGTTTCTCACCGATTATGAAGGCTGTCAGAGATTTCGCCGAAGCGGGCGGGATTGTGGCCGGCTTTTGCAACGGGTTCCAGATTCTGGTTGAATCCGGACTCCTGCCGGGGGCGCTGATGCGCAACAGTTCGCTTCGCTTTCTTGGCCGGTGGGTATATTTGAAAGTCGAAAACAATCAGACAGTATTTACCCGGGGCTATAAATCACAGCAGGTGATCAGGGTCCCTATCGCCCACGCCGAGGGACATTATTACAATTACTCAG
>JADFNA010000347.1 GCA_022563625.1 Candidatus Zixiibacteriota bacterium | reverse complement strand
ACAGATCCATTATCCGCCCGGTCATTTCCTCGGGAGTAGTCTCCAGGTTCATGCACTCATTGGGATAGAGAGGTGTCAAGTTGTCAAAGTAAATCTTGTGCTTTGCAACCTCAGGCTCCTGATAGTTAATCGACTCAATTTTCAAGAGCGCGAAATACCGCTCTGAGTCTTTGGGCGGACGCACCTGTCCGGCAATTGTGTCACCGGTGCTCAGATCAAAACGCTTGATCTGTGACGGCGAAACATAGATGTCATCAGGTCCCGGCAGATAGTTGTAATTCGGTGAGCGTAAAAAACCGTAGCCTTCGTCCAGAATTTCCAGCACTCCTTCTGAATAAAGCGCCCCGGACTCAGAGCTCTTCGCCTCCATTACTTTGTATATCAGCTCGGACTTTCTCAGTCCCGAAACACCGGGAATATCCAGGTCCTCGGCCATCTTGAGCAGGTCGGCTATTGTTTTTGTTTTGAGATCTACCGCTTCAGTTGTCATTTCACATTACTCCGTTAGCATATTGTGTTTATTGTTTTCACTGTTTGTCTTCTCGCCGGTGGGGGCGCTTTTTGCGCGTGCCGGCGGGATCGAAAATATTCAATGGTTACTGTTCAATCACTAATTACCAATCTTTACAGGGAATCAGCGCCTGTGTGAAGGGCTATTTGGTCTTGAGGGACAAGGTCGATGCCAGCGCTTGCATACCTCGGTTTTCTGAACCCGATTATCGGCCAGGCTGACCTGACAATCAGGGCGACAACAACTATCAGTTTCGGGGAATCACCTAGTGAGTTTCGAATGTCTCCTGGGGGGCGTCGCCCCATAATTTTTCCAGGGCGTAAAACTCACGCACAGGCGCATAGAAGATATGCGCAACTACATCAAAATAGTCAAGCAATATCCAACGGCCGCCTCCGTGGCCTTCTTTGCCTGATACTCGAATCCCCTCCTCTCGCAGTCCATCTTCTATCCCTTCAGCGATCGCCTCAAGATGCAACCTGGCATCTCCGGAAACAACCACAAAATAATCGGTTACGTTTGAAATCCCGCGCAAATCAAGAATGGTTACTTCATTACCTTTCTTAGAAAAAGCCAGATCGGCGATACGACGGGCCAGTGTATGTGCGGAATGTGTCAACTGATTTGATAGGCGGTGTAATCGTAAAGTCACATGATTTCGCTCATCCCCCGTGGCCCTGCGGCCCTGCGGCCTGGCTCGGGGCGCGACTCACAACTCCCTCAAAAACCTGGCCTTATAGTCCTTTCCGACAACAAGTGTCACATGAATCGAGCGATAATTATCCTCCAGTGGGGCAAAAACAATATCAGCCGCTGACAGACCGATCTGATCTGCCAGTGTTCGGGCCTCATTAAGCTCCGGTACCCGGGAAATGAAGAATGACTTTTCGACATCGAAAACGGTGAAATTGTCCACATCAACAATACTGACTTCAAGGGGAAACCGGACCAGCCTCTCCAGACGTTCGGCCACCAGTCCGGCGCAGCCCTTTTCTCCACACCCATTGAGGACCTGCATCCGCAGGCTGATCTGCGGAACCTGGCGCTCCCGGCTGACAGGCCGGGCGGCTTTGACCGCAAAGCTAACTGTATACACCAGAGCCAGCGAAAAAGAAGCCACGATGCCTAACTCCAGAAAACGTGAAGTAATTCTGGAGCGGCCTTTGCGATGCGGAAGCCTTGAACCGGGAAGTCTTGAACCGGGAAGTCTTGAACGGGATGTCCGTTTTGTACGTGCCATATTACTTAATACCTAACAAATAACTTTCTGCGCCATGCGCAATGTAAAAATCAAAGAATTATTCGTGCTGTTCAGTCTGAACTAAAGTAGGAGGTGAATCTGAGTTTCTTGAAATACGTCCCTTGAACTTTCCGGAGGCGGGCTGGTTGTTCCAGCAGTGAGTCTTGCAAACTGTGATAACTCCGATGTTCAACCGGATTCAGCAAATGATAAAAACCTCTTTCTTGAATCTGTCCACCTGAGCCAGGCCGGACGTTTAGCAAACCGGGGAATTAAAATTAGCGAAAAATCAGGACTGGCTTAGCGCCGGGCCGTCCCAAACGCATCATAGAAGGGTGAAAGTGAGCCTGCATAGCCGCCGCTATAACTTCCAAAAGCATGGCTTCCAAAAGCATGGCTTCCAAAATACGGGCTTCCGAAAGACCGGCTGCCAGGAAATTGGCTGCCATAATATCCCGGACCGTAGGGCGAACGGGCGATCGACAGTCGCATTCTGAAATTGTTACTTGGATGATAGTCCAGTGTCATCGAAGGAAACAGATTCGCGTTCGCCTGCCTGCGTTGATTAAACAATGCGCCGGGATCGTGGCTAATACCCAGCGACAAAGCCATTGACAGCACAGGCGAAAATTCATACGACAGCGAACTGGTGTAGAGACCAAAACTCCCAGAACCTGCTCTACTGGAGCCAAAAGACATGCTGTAGCTGTGTGACCACTGCAGGCGTGACAGATCAAGCAGTGAAAAAGGGCTTACCGCCGGAGCCAGAGAGATTGAACTCCGGGACTTAATCTCACGCAAATCGGCCACATCTCGCATCTGCGCTGACACCGTTGAAGCCAGCGCGATCAGCGCCACACAGCCTATCAAAACCTTATTTAATCTTCGTACAATCTTCATATCTTCTTACAGCATAAAGAGCTTTGGCTGGATTGTCAACCACAAATCGCCGCTTTCACGACTTCATTCGTTATCGGCAAATCCCCTGCGGCTTTTTATCCCAGAATATCGACCCTCAAACTCCCTCAGTTTATCTAACACCGCCGGGACAGAAAAAGTTTGTTCTAACACGATCAATTCCTGCAATTCCTGAATCTATCACCCGGGTCCTTAGCTGTCAGAAAGCTACTTGTTCAAATCAGAACGAGTAGGCTGGACTGCATCCGTCTCGGCGAAAATCGCCTCTAATTCCTTGAGCTGTTCAAGAGAATTAATCCCCCGGACCTCATCCGGGTTT
>JADFNA010000346.1 GCA_022563625.1 Candidatus Zixiibacteriota bacterium | reverse complement strand
CATCTTGACAACACGGATCAAGTCGACGCCCCTTTAGTTTCTGCAGGCTTGTAAATAAGTCTCGCGCATCTTTATCGAGCAAGTGTAATACTTCAGTAATACCAAGCTCTTCTAAGTCGGATAGGGTAGCTGGACCGACAGATTCTAAATCACTAAGCGCGCGCATGTCTGGCTTTGTCGCGCTTCTCAGTCTCTGAGACATATGTAAATCATTTTCCTTATCGGGGTGGTCAACTTTCAAATTCATCTCCTCATACACTGACCGGTACTCATCAGTTGTTCCTCTTGTCAAGATAGTATCGCCATCGATCCTGTCAAGCGAAAGCATGCTTTCCCAGCCCGACCCCGGTACACCCGGATCAGGGACTCCAGGCGAGGGATATGAGAAGGCTCATGGGCCAATAGCTGAGGCAGTTCGACCGTACTGGGAGTCCCGTTGCACTCTGGGGGGTTGTGAAAGTGTACTGGGGTTGGGCGACGTTTGCTCTTTGATTTTTTTGGAATTTTTTCTGAGCAGAATTTTTTGGGAATTACATTAGCCAAGATACTAACTCTCAAACTGGATCAGAATTTGGGGGGCAGGTCACTTGCATGACTCTTGTATATTACCAGAAGACAGCGACTACTGGATTTCCATAGCAGTCCAACTGATTCCATCGAAGTGGAGAATAGTACCAAAATCACCAACGGCGAACACATCGCCTCCTGAGCTTCCCCAAATATTCCATAGTGTCTCCGTTGTACCGCTGGCCATCGAGCTCCAATGGCTTCCGTTAAAATGTTGGATGACGCCGTCCTTCCCAACGGCGAAGACTTTATTAGCAGAGCTGCCCCACACGCCATTGAGGTCTGACCAGCCGGCAAGCTTTTCCTGGCGCCAAGTGTTGCCATCATAATGGATGATAATGCCTCTACCGATGGCGAGGACGTCGCTGGCCGCATGTCCCCACACTCCTTTAAGTGTAAATAAAGTTCCACTCTCCATGGTAGTCCAGCTCTGTCCATCATAGTGTCTTATACTGCCGCCATTCCCCACTGTGAAGACTTGAGTCTCTGAACCACCCCAAATATCTTGAAGATCGCCTGTCTGACCTAGCTCCATGTTAGTCCAACTGTTTCCATCATAATGAATGATTGAACCACCTGAAATGATGGAGCCCCCTACTACAAACACATCACTACTGGAATTTCCCCATACTCCATTGTACGATCGAAGCCCTCCACTGTACGATCGAAGTCCTCCACTGTCCATGACGTTCCAAATACCATCATCGTAATGAAGAATGGTATTACCGTCCCCAACGGCAAAGTACTCTCCAAGGGAATCGCCCCATATATCCCTAAGAGTCTGCTTGGTACCGCTGGCCATTTTGGCCCAGCTGGTTCCATCGTAGTGATAGATTGCTCCGCCGATCCCGACCGTAAAGACGTCGTCCACAGTATTGCCCCAAACACCGTAGAGATGCTCTGGTAATACTCTAACCCGCGCAGTTCCGGAAACGTCTCCGTAGGATGCGGTGATTGTAACCTCACCGAGTTTGTACCCTCTTATGTGTCCGGCTTGAGAGGTGTAACTGGGACCCGTGGACCAATAAACTTTCGCGACCGTAGAAACCGACGACGTCCACGTCAATGGCGAGCGGACGAACGTGACGCCGACACTATCGAAAATTCTTACTTTAAGGCGAGCGATGGCATTCGAGTTCACAACGACTTTTAGTGTATCCGGGGAAAGGTCTATAGAATCGACAGATACAGGAAGGACGGTCACCTTGCAGGCTGGTGAATTTGCATCTGGTTCGTTCCATCCAGGGGCGGCAGTAATTATGGCTACGCCTTCCTTTTTGCCCTTAATTGTGGCGCCTCGATTGCCTTTATTAATTGACAAGACGGTGTAGTCGCTGTTGTTCCAGCTTACATGGCAATCGGCTGAGTTTCCACGAACCAGGATTGTGGCTGGCCGACCCTCGTATATCGTAAGATCTGTCGGGTCTAAAGTTATCTTGTCAGGGCAGGGCTCGCCAAACAATGGCCCTATATCATAATCGCAGGATATAAGCGGCGCACACATAACAGACAATGCGCACAAAGTCGCTATATATGCTCGCCTACTACGCATTCCTCACCTCCTTCATTGATGAACCATCCAACCCCGCCGATAGGACTAAGAACAGGGACGAAAAACATATGCCTGAACGGTTTCCTAAATGCCGACACATAGCAGACAGTCGGCATACTGATCGCCCCAATTATTAATAGCGTTGAAGTGATTGGATCATTGTCTATTCCAAATATGTGAATTGTTGCCGCGTAGAATAAATTGACAAACCCTATTCCAAAGAAAGAAATGTGTCCGAGTCTTGTAATACGCCTGGGCCAGGTTGAATAACCACCGAGCCAATTGTCACGATGGAAGAACACTCCCTGAATAGCGCCAGATAGAAAGCCCAAATAAATTCCAACCCAGCCGGCAATCAAATTAATTGTGTTCATTTTCTTCTCCTTTGAATATCAGATGTGTTTGCACGACGCCCCTATGATCTTCGGATCGCATCATCGCTTCCAGCTTTTCGGATGTTTGAGCTGTCGCTCTGTGAGACCTGGATGGTTTGCGATAGTTCCTTAGAATTGACGATGCTCTTCTTAGGCGAATTTGTGCCAAAGAGCTTATCCCAGAACGGCACGCTAATCGCGAAATGAAGATCTTCGTACTTCGGATTGAAGTGGTGACTTAGATGATGCTTCTGCAGTAGTTTAAATATCTGTGAATCAGACTTGCCATGATGCAACCAGAAATGAATCAAGTCATACATTATGTACGCAAGAGTAAAGCCTGCATGAAACGCCCAGGCATACATCCCAATTGTCGCGTAGAAGAAACTGAAGAATAAAACAAACAGAGCCATGCTGATCGGGAGGGGCATAACCAGGCGGTAGGGATCGTTCGGCCATTTGTGGTGAATTTCGTGTACCCAGAAATGAAGTTTTTTCCCCC
>JADFNA010000345.1 GCA_022563625.1 Candidatus Zixiibacteriota bacterium | reverse complement strand
CTACTTGAGGCGATTTCTCTCCCCAGGACTTGTTTATTCGCGCGGACAAGCCTCCCCACGGAAAGTTAAGAATCCGCGGCATGTCTCTGCCCACCAGGACTACTACGGAAAAGCGTCCGAATTGGACGAAATCAACAAGAGGGTGGAGGATCTGGGTGCCCCCGCCCTAATCAAGTTGATATTCAACGACCTGGACATCACTGCAGAAGACTGGGAGGACCTGTCCTTCTTCCTGGCCAATCTGGCGATTCGAAATCCCGCCAACATCGAAGAACAGCGCGATGCGCACCTAAATGTCATCGACCAAATCAATGAAATCCTGGGGCCGCAAATTGATGCCCTGCCACCGGAGACTGAAATTGACACCACACAAATAGACGTTGACAAAGTCGGACTTGTCGCCCGGCCGAACATACCCGGCCATCAGGTTGAACCGGCTTATGAAGAGCGCACGATGCGCTTTTCGTGGTGGGCCAAGCTGAAATGGATAGCAGGGTTTTATATGAAGTTCAAGTACGTGCTGTCTGTGCTTCTGGTATTCACCGCCGTTCACGCACTGGCAATTGTCCTGCAGCCTGTCATATTCAGGAACATTTTTGACAGTCTGCGAGGCGGACCCGAAGCGCTCGACGGTTACACGGACATACTGACTGTGGCGCTGGTTGAGCGCGGGTTGACATCGCCCGGCCAGTTAACGCTGGTCTTCCTGCTGTTTGCCGCAGTGGCGTTCTTGCTTTATCTATTCGTGCAAAACCATCGGGCGTGGATGAACACGCGTCTGGAGATGGCGTTTCGCCAGAAAGTGTTCGGTGATATCAGTGACTATGGCCCGCGTTTCTATTCCCGCTTTAGTGTGGGAGACATGGTCACCCGGCTGACAGATGATGTCGCCGAAAAACTCTCATGGTTCGCCTGTTCGGGGATTTTTCGCTTCTATGAGGCGCTGATGCTTGTCACGTTCGGCATTGCAGTCATGGTTTCACTGAATCCAAAACTGACCCTCTACACGATAGCTCCCCTGCCGCTGTTGATTGTTCTGTTCCGCGCCAGCGCGGCCAGGCTGGATCGGCGCTACGATTACTTGCAGTCACGCATTTCACGGCTGAATGATCTGATGGCGGCCTGCTTTTCCGGCATTCGGGTAATCAAATCCTACCGGCAGGAGCGCGCCCAGCGTGGACGTTTTGGCGCAGTAGTCGAAGACCGCAGGCAGGCCGAGGTTAGCGCCGTCAGGGCCCAGCAAATTATTGAATTATTCTATATGTATGTCTGGGAATTCGGCCTGGTTTTCACGCTTGTTGTAGGAGGCTACATGGTAATACATGACGAGATCAGCCTCGGCGAATACCTGGCCTTTGATTTTTTCGTGCTGTTGATGGTCATGCCTATGCTGGATATCGGGCAGTTTCTAGTTAAGGGACTGCAGAGCGCAGTGTCGATTGACCGACTGATGGAACTACAGAGCCACGGCGAAACGCAGATTCGCTCAACCGGCGGCGCTGACGCGCAGAAATCCAGCGGCGCAATTGTGTTTGATAATGTGTCGCTCAGTCTCGACGGCAAGCGCCAGACATTGAATAAAGTCAGTTTTGAAATCGCCTCAGGCGCGCGGGTGGCGTTTGTGGGCAAGGTCGGCTCGGGAAAAACCTGGGCGGCGAATTTAATTCCGCGTTTGATTGATCCGGACAGCGGAACCGTATCGCTGGATGGACGGCCGCTTGCTGAGTATAGCATTGACAGCTTGCGCGCGGCGATTGGCTACGCCTCGCAGGAGCCGACGCTGTTTTCTGACACGATCGAAAACAATGTTCGTTTTGGCCGCGATAGTGTCACAGATGACGACATCAGCCGGGCCACAAACCTGGCCCAGTTGGATGAAGAGCTGGCGCGTTTTCCAGAGGGAATCAATACTTCAGTTGGAACACGCGGGCTGACAATATCCGGCGGCCAGAAACAGCGCGTGGCCATGGCCCGCGCGCTGGCCGGCCGGCCGCGTATCCTGATTCTGGATGACTGCACCTCGGCGCTCGACGCGCGCACCGAGGGCAAGCTGTGGGAAGCGCTCAGAAATATTGAAGGCGGCGTGACGTCTATAATTATTACCCACCGCACAGCCACTCTGCGCAATGTAGATCGCATATTTGTATTCGATCAGGGCGCAATCATTGAGCAAGGGACACACGATGAGTTGATGGCGGCAAACAAACTCTACGCGGAACTTTATCGGCAGGATAAGTTAGCTGAGGAGATGTAGGTTATTGTGATAGTAACGATCTGTAGGTCAGGAGACCTGTCGTCCTGACATGTTCCCGTGTGTGTTATATCGTCAGGAGCGCATGGGTGGCTGCGCCGCTGGCGCCTCCTGACCTGCCAAACTGACCTGCAGAGTTGGCGGTTGGCAGCTTGGCCTACGAGGCGATGAAATGGGTTTGTTTGGTGTATGTTTTTTTGTGGGGGTGTGTTTTCTTCTGTTTCGGATGATTTTTGCCGGTTGTGTCGGAGGAGTTCGCGGGAGCGGACATAGAGACCGCGCGTGATGCTGTTGTGTGATGCGGTGGCGCGATTGGTGTCGAGTTGTTTGTGTCTGATAGTCATAGGTTTGTCTCCCTATGAGTGGCTTTGAAGGAGATTTGTGTGGGTTTGGTGGTGAATTTGTGGATGGCGGCAGGTTGTCAGAACCCGTCGGGAGCTGGCGCTCCCTTTGGGGATTCTGATCTACAGAGTTGACTTTATAGATGCGCTGCTGACGGCTCGAACTGAATGACACATGTCAGGAGCGCAGGGCTCTTGATCTACCGTCTTGAATAGCAAGCTCTGAATTTCAATAATCTGAGCTAAATGCGACTGTAAATTGCAATCGTATTGCATAAAGGCCAAAATAGAAGCGGAGACTTTTTCTGTGTAGATGGCCTTCGAAGTTCAATTCAGTTAGATTCGAATTGTATAAGTTATTGTTATACAATCATATAGCAAGGTACGATTGAGAAATGTTTCA
>JADFNA010000344.1 GCA_022563625.1 Candidatus Zixiibacteriota bacterium | reverse complement strand
GTTTGTCACTGAGCAGTTGTTCAAGTTCACTCAGGGTTTCCCGTTTGGCGGCGCAAACCGCGCAAACAGGTATATCTATTTGCCGGTAGGCCTTTTCGAGTTCAGAGACCAGCGCGGTCCGTCCCAGGTCTATTTTGTTGATGACCACCAGCGGCTCAAGCCCGCCCTGCGCGGCGCTGACAGTAAATCGGTCAATCAGGCCGGGTTTGAGGGGCGGCTCTTTGACTGAAACGACAATAGCCAGTTGGTCAACATTAGCTGCCAGTGTCTGACGTCGCCCGGAACTGCCTTTCCACGGCCGGGAAAAGCTTGTGCGGCGCGGAGCCACACGCTCGATAATTCCCCTGCCATTTCCTATGAGGGTGAACTCCACATCATCTCCGGCAGCAACAGGGGTGGCAGCCGGAGAGTCCCTCTTTACATTTAGCCGGACCGCACAGTCATATTCATCAGAATCAGATTTAACGGTAAATCGGTTGCCAAAGGCGCGTATCACCACCCCTCTCAGGACGGGTTCCTGCGATGTGTCGCTTGTGGGAGGATGGATAAGTTCTGTCACCCGGTCTAACTCAAGTTGCTCTGGGCCGCCCGATGGGCTATTTTCCTCACTCCTGTGGTCCCAGAGAAGTATGAACATACCACAGGGTATTTGAATATAATGATTTAGCCGACAGAGGTCGAATACCGGGATATAGTTCCAGAAGAATTTGATTCCAATTCCTGGACAGGACCAAAATGGCAAAAGGACCAGAACCTCAATGAAAGAATTCTTCAAAAAGCTCTTTGGTGACCATCATACGCGGGCCGTGAAAAAATTGCAGCCCCTGGTGGATCAAATAAATGACGCGTATTCTGAGCTGGAACCACTCAGCGATGAACAACTGCGGGAAAAAACCGAAGTGTTGCGCAAGCGGGTCAGGGAAGTGGTCGACACCTTTGGGCTGGAGGATGAAGACGCCGGAGAGACGCAGGACGAGCGTGACCGGCGTTTGAAAATTGAACGGCTGCTTTTGCAGGAAACACTGGATGACATCCTGCCCGAGGCCTTTGCTGTGGTCAAGGATGGCTGTCGTCGTCTGATGAACCAGAGCTGGGAGGTCGCCGAGCATCAGTTGATGTGGGAGATGATTCCCTATGATGTACAGTTGATCGGCGCTGTGATTTTGCATCAGGGCAAGATCGCCGAGATGGCTACCGGTGAAGGTAAAACGCTGGTGGCGATGATGCCTGTCTATCTGAATGCCCTGGCCGGACGCGGTGTGCATTTGGTGACGGTTAACGACTTTCTGGCCCGGCGCGATTCGGAATGGATGGGGCACCTTTTGGAGTTTCTGGGAATCTCAGTCGGGTGCATTCAAACCGGCATGGCGCCCGATGAGCGCCGGAAGCAGTACAACAAAGACGTGACCTATGGCACGAACAATGAGTTCGGCTTTGATTATTTGCGCGACAACATGGCCACCCATCTCGAAGATATGGTACAGCGCGGGCATCAGTATGCGATTGTTGACGAGGTGGATTCGGTCCTGATAGACGAAGCCCGCACACCGCTGATTATTTCCGGTCCGGTACAGTCCAATATAAACGAGCGCTATCGCGAAATGAAACCGACAGTTGACACGCTGGTGCGCAAACAACTGCGCCTGGTCAACGAATACCTGTCCGACGCCGAAAAATATCTTAAATCCGATGAGGAAGAGAGCCAGTTCGAAGCCGGCTGGCGCCTGCTGGCGGTTTCGCGCGGCGCTCCGAAAAACAAACGCCTGTTGAAACTCAAAAAAGAATCCGGTGTCTCCAAGTTAATCACCTCCACCGAGGGCAACTATATTCGTGACAAGAAACTGCATGAGCTTGATGAGGCGCTGTACTATGTCATCATTGAACGTGATAACACCATTATGCTGACAGACAACGGCGAAGAGCAGTTCCCAAAAGAGATTCAGGAGTTGTTTATTATCCCGGACCTGTCCGTAGCCCTCTCGGAAATCGAAGGGGACAAGGCGCTCTCCATCGAGGAAAAACACAAACGCTCCGAGGCGATGTATACGAAACACGGAGAGCGGTCCGAGAAAGTACACGCTATTCAGCAGCTGCTGAAAGCCTATATGCTCTTTGAAAAAGATGTCGAGTATGTTATTCAGGAAGGCAAGATCAACATCGTTGATGAGTTCACCGGCCGTTTGATGCCCGGACGGCGCTACTCAGACGGGCTGCATCAGGCGATTGAGGCCAAAGAGGGTGTGCGTATCGAAGGCGAGTCGCAGACGATGGCCACCATTACCCTGCAGAACTACTTCCGCATGTACGCAAAGCTGGCCGGTATGACCGGAACGGCTGAAACCGAGGCCGACGAGTTCATAAACATCTACCGGCTCGATGTCGTCAGTATTCCGACCAACCGGGATGTCGTGCGCGATGATATGGAAGATGAAATTTACCGCACCCGTCGCGAAAAATACAGCGCGATTATTCAAGAAATCGTCGACGTGCATGAGGAAGGCCGCCCGTCACTGGTGGGCACTATTTCAGTGGAGGTTTCCGAAACACTTTCGCGCATGTTGCAGCGCAAAGGCGTCCCGCACAATGTCCTCAATGCGAAGTTTCATCAGAGAGAATCTGAAATTGTCATGCAAGCCGGACAGAAAGGCGCCGTGACAATCGCCACGAATATGGCCGGCCGCGGAACAGACATCAAACTCGGGCCGGGTGTCGTAGAACTTGGCGGACTGCACATAATCGGCACCGAACGTCACGAATCCCGCCGTATTGACCGCCAGCTTCGCGGCCGATCAGGACGACAGGGTGATCCGGGCTCATCCAAGTTTTTCATGTCGATTGAAGATGACCTGATGCGAATGTTTGGCGGTGACCGTCTGGGGTCAATCATGGACCGGCTCGGATTGGAAGAGGGTGAGGTTATCCGGGCCAAGATGGTCACACGTGCGATTGAACGCGCGCAGAAAAAAGTTGAAGGACAGAACTTCTCGATTCGCAAGCACACGCTGGAATATGATG
>JADFNA010000343.1 GCA_022563625.1 Candidatus Zixiibacteriota bacterium | reverse complement strand
CCCCCCCGCGCTTGAGACGGCGTGTCAACGCGACACGGGCGGCTTCTATTTGTCTGTTCGTCATCCAACAAGATTCGAGCGCCTTCAAACCATAATCACCAAAGTTCACGCGCGCCCCGCGGTAAGCTTTCCCCTTACGTCGTCCTCGCTGGGTTTTGCGAAATTTTACTCTCTTTGGCATCAACATAATTCAATCAACTCCACACGAACAGCTACTTGCCGCCGCTTCTCTTGCTCTCTTTTTGGGCAGGCTTCGACTCACTTTTTGCCGGGGCTGCCGCCGCGCCCGAAGCGCCCGAAGCGCTTTCTCCGGATGGTTTTCTCCTGACTCGGCCGCGTGGTCTGCGAGGCTTGCGGCGCTCTTCACCGGACCCGCGGCGCCTGCCGCGCTCCGGACCTCCGGTCATCTCGGCCAATGGTCCGTGTTCTTCCTCTTCCCTTCGGTCGGCGAAGTCCCCCCGATCAAGGATTTCACCGTGGCAAATCCAGACTTTCACCCCAATTGCGCCATAGGTCGTTCGGGCTGTTGCCGTGGCATAATCGATATCACTACGCAGCGTGTGCAGCGGCACCCGGCCCTTGTGATATTTTTCCGAACGCGCTATCTCGGCCCCGTTCAGACGCCCGGCGCAAATAATCTTAATGCCTTCCGCTCCCATTTTCATTGTCGCTGCGATCGATTTTTTCATCGCCCGACGGAATGCGATTCGTCCGACCAGCTGATAAGCGATGGTATCAGCTACCAGCTGCGCCGAGAGTTCGGGTTTTTTCACTTCGACAATGTTGAGCGTTATGTCCTTCTTTGTCAGCATCTGCAGCTCTTCGCGCAACTTGTCAACCTCAGACCCTTTGCGCCCGATAACGATTCCCGGACGCGAAGTGTGAATATCAATAGTCACCCTTTTCGGGTCCCGTTGTATGCCTACTTTTGCCACACCGGCGTTGCCAAGACGGGAATTGATGTATCGCCGCACCTGCATGTCCTCAATAATCAGGTCCCTGTATTGAGCGCCTCGCGCGAACCAACGGCTATTCCAGGCTTTGTTGACTCCCAGCCTGAATCCTGTGGGATGTGTTTTCTGACCCAAACTATATTTCTCCAGAACGTTATAAAATTTCTCGTCCTAATCAGACTCTTGCGTTCTTTTCGTTCCCAACCCTGTTTTTACTTTGCCGCTTTCGGTTTCCGACGCAGTTTTTTTGGCCGGGGCTTTTGCCGCGCTCTTTGAAGTAGTCTTTGACGCAGTCTTTTTCGCTGCCGTTTTTTTCACCGTGGTCCCCGTGTCGGCGACTTTCTTGGTGGCGGCTTTCTTGGCCGCTGTTTTTCGGGCAAGCTTTGATTTACCAGGCTCGGCCACTTTCTTGGCGGCGCCCTTTTTAATGGCCGGTTTCCTGACTGTCTTCTTCACAGACTTCCTGGCCTTACCTCGCGGGACGGCTTCATGTTCATGCGCCTGGCCGGTAACTTCTACTGTGAGATGGCAGTAGCGCTTTTGAATTCTGTTGGCCCTTCCCATAGCTCGAAACTCCATGCGTTTGGCGATCGGACCGGAGTCAACTCTAACGCCGCTGACTGTCAAATCTTCCGGCCGGAGCCTGGCAGAGCCTGTGTCCGATTCAATCGCATTCGCCACAGCAGATTTGAGCGTCTTGGCAACCGCTGTCGCCAGCTTCCTCTTGGCCATGAAATTGAGCTGGTCCAGCGCCAGCTCTGCGCTCAGGCCTTTGATGAGCCGGGCCACCTGCCGGAGCTTTCGATCTCCGATTCTAAGAAATTTGGCATGCGCCGCTTTGGTTACTTGCAGTGACATTTCCAGCTTCTCTGGCCTACTTAATCGCAGAACTGCGATCAGTCAGCTTGCCTCCGTGCCCGCGGAAAGTGCGGGTTGGCGCGAACTCGCCGAGTTTGTGTCCGACCATGTTCTCAGTCACATAAATCGGAATGAACTTGTTTCCGGTGTGTACCGCCAGCGTGTGCCCGATGAAGTCCGGCGTAATAGTTGAACGCCGCGACCAGGTCTTAATCACTGATTTTGACTTGCTGGCGTTCATGCTTTCGATTTTTTTTGCCAGATGATCATCAACAAATGGGCCTTTTTTTAAGGAACGAGCCATGTGCGTATTTCCAACCTCAGCGACGACAAAAGAAACAGTCTATCGTTTCTTCTTGCGCCGTTCGACAATCTGTTTGTCGGAGGCCTTTCCTTTTTTTCGTGTTTTGTACCCCTTGGTCGGCTTGCCCCATGGTGTACAGGGGTGTCTGCCTCCGGATGAACGGCCTTCACCGCCACCCATCGGGTGATCAACCGGGTTCATTGCCACACCTCGCACATTCGGACGCCGTCCGCGCCAGCGACTGGCGCCTGCCTTGCCGAGGACCAAATTTTTGTGTTCCAAATTACCAACCTGTCCGAGCGTTGCCGCGCATTTTTCCGGTACCATGCGAACTTCGCCCGAAGGAAGTTTCAAAGTGGCCATGCCGCTTTCACGCGCCACCAACTGCGCCATTGCTCCAGCGCCGCGCGCAATCTGCCCGCCCTTGCCGACGCGCATCTCAATGTTATGCACTTCTGCGCCCAGCGGCATATTGAGCAGCGGCATATTGTTGCCGACCCGGAGTTCAGAGGACTGTCCTGACATCAGCTTGTCGTTGACATTTAATCCTTTCGGGGCGAGGATATAGCGCTTTTCACCATCGATATAGTGTAACAACGCAATATTAGCGCTTCGATTCGGATCGTATTCAATTGACGCCACGCGCGCCGGTATTCCGATTTTATCGCGCTTGTAGTCGATAACGCGGTATTTCCTCTTGTGTCCGCCACCGCGCTGCCAGGCGGTGATTCGGCCTTTGTTATTCCGGCCACCACTTTTCGGATTCGGTCTCAGCAGGCTCTTTTCGGGGACCGATGAGGTTATTTCATCATAGCCCGGCGTAGTGCGGAATCTGCTTGACGGGGTGACCGGCCTGTATTTCTTGATTGCCATAGTATTCTGTTATCTTCGCTTGTAGTGTTTCTCT
>JADFNA010000342.1 GCA_022563625.1 Candidatus Zixiibacteriota bacterium | reverse complement strand
TTTGATTTTTTGCCAGCGCGACTTGCCACGCAGGCGTGAGAGCTGGCCGATTTCGGCGCCAATGATAAACACCAGCGAGCTGTAATATATCCACAGCGCCAGTACCACGAAGAATATGTACGCCCCGTACACGCGCTGCAGGGTGGCGAAATTGCTGATATAAAACCCGAACACCTGGCGGGCGATTTCCCACAGAATCGTTGACGCCAGCGCGCTGACCATGGCTGTGTGACTGTCTGTCACTCGCGAGGGAATGTAGCGGTACAGCACATAGAACACGCCAAACACGGCTGTCAGCGAAACGACAAAAATCAATGTTTCACGCAAGAAGAATATCAAACCGGCGCCGGGCATGGCCGTGTCCGGGGTGAATTCGCGCAGCGCCTGCAGGGCCGGGAAGGCAACCACCGATAACAGAAAAAAGAGTGTCACAACCAGCACCAGACTGATGTCTTTGAGCTGGCTGATGACAAAATGGTCTCCGGAAATCACACCATAGGCCCGGTTCAGCGCCGTTTTCATTGAGCTGAAAAGCCCGCTGGCGGCGATCAGCAATCCGGCGCCGCCCAAATATCCGGCCAGCCCCTTGTAGGCCGAGAACTCTCCGATACGCTGGCTGATAAATGCCTTGGCGAACTCCGCATATTCCGGATAGGGGATGATGGTTTCGATATAATTATTGACCTGCGCCTGCACTGGGGCGGATTCGACCACCCGGCCGAGTATGGCGAAAATGATCAGAACGAAAGGAATGATGCAGATAAAGACGGAAAACGACAGTCCGCTGGCCAGCAGAAACACATGATGTTCATCGACCCGTCGAGAGATACCACCTATATAATAGCGCAGAGTTTTTCCCGCGTCTTGCAGCGATCTGGCCAGGTCGATTTTCACAGGCGGGAATATAGGCTGAATCAATGGCTCCGGCCACTTTTATGAACCGCGCGTTAGTGTTAGAACAGGTGTAGCGGCGTCCCTCTGGGGCGCCTTTTTTTGTTTACCGCGCGACAACAAGGGGCGGGGTGAACCCCGCCCCTTGTGAGTTTGAATCGGGTATTTTGGTAAGGGACGGGGAAGTACGTACGCTAGAAACCTGCCCCAGAGGGGCAGGCAACAAGGTCTTTTTCGGCTTCGCTCAGGATAAACTCCGAGAAGCAATACATCACGATTTAGCGCATTGAGATTGTCGCGTCGCGGAGTTTATCCTGAGCATGTCGAACGGACTTCTCGCAAAGACATTTAGGAGTTTTTCAACAGGCCGCAGAGGGGCAGGACGTCAGGCCGTTTACAGATTTGTGTTGATCTACCTGGGTGAAGTGAGTCCTGCCTCGTGATTAGCTTGGCTCACTCTTTCTTGAAGTTCCTCAAGTCGTCCATCTTTATTCTTAGCTGCAGCCAAATCATGAAGAATCTTACCATCAACTCCGAGTACACAATATGATCGTTTCTTGTTCTGTTGTCTAATAGAAGCACCTGCGATTGGCGTGAAATCCCATGGGGTCACGATCATAAAGACATCATTCGTAGAGAATGTCTTTCTAGAGTCTGCATAGGCGCCTATCTTTGATGCTAAAGCGATTACTCTATTTTCATCCGGCGGATTATCGCAAACAAAATTTACTGCTACTTCAAAAGTACCATGGATAGTTGGCAGTTTACCATAAACGTCTACAGCGCACTCTAGTTCAGGTGCATCTATTGGTCTCAGAGTTTCTCCAAGTTCTACTGTGTAGCCCCACGACTCGAACCAGCTTGTAAAAATGAAATTCTAGCATGATATGTTGAATCAAAACATCTATGAGTTCGTCATTGATGGAAAGGGTTGCAAGATCCGGTTCGGGAACCTCCAACCAACGCGAAAGAGTATCTGTCGTATATTGATGCTGACCTACGTTCGAATTACGCTGGGACACTATCTTATCAGCAATTCCTTCAATATCGACAAGCCCCGCTCCAATTGATTCAACGCTCCTATTTTTCGCTCGCTGCATCCAATTTCTTATTTTTTCTGCGCCAAAAGTACCCGCACTTGTTCCAAGATTAGCTATAGCTGAAGTTATCGCACCTTGAATAACTTGATTCATATCCATTTTTACCTCCTTAACGAAGCATAAATTCGTACCATGTAGCAACATCAACTCAAAGAGAGCAGTATTTAGATTGAGTGCGAAACCTTGTAAAAACTTCTCATCCCCAGAAAGTGGTTTAGTCAAGCTCGGGGAATCGTGCTATCTATCCAACTCCAGAGCGATTAGCAACTACTGCGATGAACGCGTTTTCTGTCTTCGTGCTGCCGAGGAGAATATAGCATGATCCCCCAGGACATCGCAAGCCCTCTGGACCACCCCCTTTTTCGCATTGCTATCCCGACTCCTCAGGTGTATAATTCCCTAGGAAGAGGGTCTGACCCGGGAGGCGTTTAAATCGTGTATAACTCATTGCCGGAAACATA
Source organism: Candidatus Zixiibacteriota bacterium (assembly GCA_022563625.1). Classification (GTDB taxonomy): domain Bacteria; phylum Zixibacteria; class MSB-5A5; order GN15; family JACZUZ01; genus JADFNA01. The sequence continues at coordinate 574 of JADFNA010000342.1, read as the reverse complement.
TCGCGCCGCTCCGATTGAGGAGCTCAAGAGCCGAATCGCCGAGGCCAAGCTGCGCCTGGGTGGGCGGCTAGTGATTCTTTGCCACCATTATCAGCGGCTGGAAGTGGTTGAATTTGGGGACCATGTCGGGGATTCGTATGCGCTCGCCAAGTGCGCCTCAGAGCTGATCGAGGCCGAGGCGATAGTCTTTTGCGGGGTGCATTTCATGGCCGAATCCGCTGACATTCTGGCCAAGCCACATCAGAGCGTATTTCTGCCAAACCCGCTGGCCGGCTGTCCGATGGCGGAAATGGCGCAGATACCTGATGTATTCTCGGCCTGGGATGATCTCAAAGATTTCGGAGGGGCTGAGCGAATCACGCCGGTGTCTTATATGAACTCGGCGGCCACGCTCAAAGCATTCTGCGGCGAAAACGGTGGGCTGATCTGCACCAGCTCAAACGCCGAAGAAGCGCTGCGCTGGTCTTGGAATCAGCGCGAGAAAGTTTTCTTCTTTCCCGACCGGCATCTGGGGTACAACACCGCACGCTGGATGGGAATCCGTGATGATCAGAACGTACGCTGGGACTTTTCC
>JADFNA010000019.1 GCA_022563625.1 Candidatus Zixiibacteriota bacterium | reverse complement strand
GTTGTTTTGAATCTTAGCGACAAGCAGTTTTCGGTGAAGTATTGGATCGCGTGTATTCGCGTGATGATTTACTCAGCGCCCTGGAAAACATAAGCGAGGTCGGCGCCGCTCTGGCTGGCCTGCTTGACACTGGCATCAAAGGCCAGTCCGAACGATTGTACTTTCCGGCATGCCCTCCCGGTCCGGTTATTGAAATCTCGCAGAACAGGGCCTGCTTTCGCTTCAGCGAAACTTCAGCCAGGTTGGAACAGACAGGCGCCGCATCTATTGCCGAACAAAGTGTCTCTGCCGGAGAAAGCATTGCCGATGCAATCCTTGATTCCGGACAGACGGAGTTTCAACTCGAGCGCTGCAACCTTGCAGGCTTCCGTTTGGATTTTGCCGCGTTACTCGATAAAATCAGCGCTGATCTTACTGCCGAGCGCTACCGCGTGACACTGACCGGCCTGTCGCCGGGGCAGATAGGTAGCTTATTGCCGGGAGCGGTGCGGCGCTACCGGCGCGCCCGAGTGGACATCAAATTACCGTCACTTTCTGATTCGGTGAACAAGTCACTCGGCCGCAGTTTAGAAATAACATCACTCATTGATCGTATAAAGATTCTGCAGAGCCAGGAGAACATTCAGGTTCAACTCAGCATTTGCCTCGGATTTCCCGGTCCGGGCGAAGTCGAATGTGAGGAAACGATCGCAGCGCTCAGGATGTTCTCGCAGGCCCTCAATCCACGCTCCGGGCTTAAGATCAAATTCATACATTTCACGCCGCTGACAGCCGACTCTGATTCTGGCGCTTCTGTGCGTGATATACGAGATGTTGAGGCGCTCTTTGAATCAATTCGTAGCAAGAAAACGCGCGGAATCTCGCTGGCGCTTTTGGATTCAGCTCCACATGTGTTGGATATTTTGATCGAACGCGGCGCATTCAATTCGCTTTCTTCATTGACAGAATTCGCGCTGGCTTTTCAACGCCGCGCAAAACCGGACAGCGCCAGAATGACAGATATATTCAGTTCGTACCAATCGTATTTTTCGGCACAATCGCCCCGGCCCGGGACTTCGCCAGCGGAAACTAAACGAAGCCAGGCCAGCCAAACAACTATCCTCCCGGCGCAGGCATACGAATCGGCGCCAGATTTCAATGAGCGCCAGATGGACATTTGCGGCGCATTTGGCCGCGGACGCAAGCGCTCCGGCGCCGCGGCTATCGCGGCCCCTACAAAAACTCGTGTGCGATTTACCTGGACGGTCAGTTCACCCGCCAGGTATCTTTCTCATCTGGACAACTTGCGCGCGCTCGAAGGTGCGTTGTTGCGCTCGCGTTTACCACTGAGCTACACCCAGGGTGTGCGGCCGCGGCCGAAAGTATCGTTCGGCCCGCCCCTGCCGGTTGGATTCACATCGGACTGTGAGTTGTTTGACGCCTTCTTTGTGCTAACGCCAACGCAAGATCAAGTAAAGCGGTTTTCCAGCAGCTTGCCTGATGGGTTAGATATTATCCGGCATGAAACGGTTTACACCAAAGCTCTCTCAATCCTCGAAGAAGTTTCGGCCGCAGACTATATTGTCAGTCTGCCCTCCGCTTTGCCCGAGGCATTACTCTCCAAAAAACTGGACACGGCGCTTGGTTTTCCAAAACTCATTTACCGGCGCAAGTCCAAGAATGGCGTCAAAGAAATGGATTTGCGCCCGGGAATATTTGCCGCAGAAATCACCACCGGTCGCGAAGGTCCATCCCGCTGCCTGAAGCTGACTCTAGCTCTGACCGACACTTTCACTATCCGGCCCGAGGACTTTTTGCAGGCCGCCGGTATTATCGAATCGGCGCAAACGCCGGAGCTAACCGTCCACCGTTCGAAGTTCTACTTCGGCCGTATGTCTGCGTTCCGCCCACCTCGGGTGAAGCCTCGTGAAGAAGCTGTAAGCGAGGAAGCGTAGAGGCCGGGCGCATTTCCGGCACAGACACTAATGGCGCCTGTGAATCAAAAAAGCGCGCTCCGAAGCGCCGAATACGACCCGGTGCGTGGAGCGGCCACGCTGGCGTTGACGACTTTTGAAAGCGGCGGCGTGTCGCTGGAAGATTCGCTGCTGCACAGCCGCGAGCTGGTGAGATTTGATGAGCGTGATGCGCGCTTTTTCAAACTGCTGGTCAGCGGAGTCGTCAAGCTCAAACGCCGGCTGGATTATCAGCTCAAGTTTTATTTATCCCGCCCGTCAGAGAAACTTGCGCCAAAGCTGCAGAATATACTTCGCCTGGGGCTGTTTCAACTGCAGCGTGTTGACCGGGTTCCCGCTGCCGCTGTGGTTAATGAATCGGTCAAGCTTGCGCGTTACTTTTTTGGTGATCCCAAAGCGCGCATGGTCAACGCTATCTTGCGCTCATACCTGCGCGATCCCGATAAAGCGATCTTTCCCGACCCCGAGGATGACAGCGCCAGGTATCTGGCGGAGTTCTATTCCTACCCTGATTATTTTGTCTCATACTGTTTGAAAGAGTTCGGGTTCGAAAAGTCCGCGAAATTACTGGATTCAATGAATGGCGCCCCGAACCTGACGCTGCGGGTGAATCTGATCAAAGTCAAAGCGCCGGAAATCGAACAGGCGCTGAAAAAAGCCGAAGTGGAGTTTATCGCCGGGGCTTTTCTTGATGAATTCTATGTTCTCCCGGATACGCCGGTCAGCAAGATTTCTGATCTGCTCGAAAAGGGCAAAGTCTATGTGCAGGACCAGTCGGCCGGTATGGCTGTCCGTCTGCTCAATCCTCGGCCGGGAATGACACTCTGCGACCTAGCCGCCGCCCCCGGCGGTAAGACCACTTATGCCGCCAGCCGGATGCGCGGCAAGGGCAAAATCACCGCGCTGGACAAATCCCGCCGCCGGCTGGAAGTACTGGTGGACAACTGTAAGCGGATGGGGGTGAAAATGGTCGCGCCGGTGGCCTGTGACGCAATCAACTTTGAATCACCGGAACGCTTTGAGCGGGTGATCGTCGATCCTCCCTGCTCGGGCTGGGGGACCGCCGCCAAACATCCTGACCTGCGCTGGTTGAAAACCGAAAATGATATCAAGCAAATGAACAAAATCCAGCGCAAAATGCTCGAAAAAGGCGCCTCGCTGCTCAAACCCGGCGGAATTTTGGTCTATTCCACCTGCACCATCATGCGCTCCGAAAATGACCAAATTGTCGAAGAGTTTCTTCTCAAGAACAAAGAATTCGAACTTGAATCAGCCGATTCGTTCTTTGATTCATCAGTCATTTCAGGACGCGGTTTTGTCAAGACTTTTCCGAATATTCCGTATGTTGACGGCGGTTTCGCGGCGCGTATTAAGCGCAAACCCAACTAGAACAAACAGATAACTATGATCAAAAAATTCCTGGCCCGCTCCGGCTATCTTTTTAGCCTCAGATTAAGCTCTAAGCAGGTATAATGTAGAGCATCGCTTCTGATGCAATGTCTGCGAAGTCCGGATAAATGGAACAGATGAGTCCGCCAATACCACGTCCCCAGCGCCTGCGCCGCGAGACCGGATTCAAGGGAGGCGCCAGTGGCTGGCGCCGCTTGCTTGATTACATGCCCGAAAATCCCCCGGGGCGTCTGCTGGTGTATGCCGCAATCGGGCTTGCGGCCGGTATGACGCTGTTTGTCATGTTTGATCATCTCGTCATGCCACTGGTTATCCGCCAGGGCAGCGCTTTTGAGCTTCCCAATATCGTCGGTATGGAAAGGTCCGAAGCCGAGGAAGTTTTGGAAAAGCTGGGGTTGAAACTCAATGTGACATCCGAGGAATACAATCCTTCTTTTCGTGACGGCGCCGTGCTGTCCCAGTACCCGTTGTCCGGAACCAGGGTGAAATCGGGACGAGGCATAAAAGTCGTCACTTCGCTGGGAGAGAAAGATATTATCATCCCGCAGATCACCGGAGTTTCTGTGCGCCAGGCGAAACTTGATCTGGAAACAGTTGGACTCAGAATCGGCGAGATTTCTTGGACTTACACTGACACGCTCCCGGAAAAACTCGTGGTCTTCGCCTTTCCGGGACCCGGCGACACAGTCTCGATCGGCTCACGTGTCAATGTGCTGGTCAATCGCGGGCGTGGACGCGGCGTGACTTTTATGCCAAACCTGATAGGCCTGTCGCTGGATGAAGCTAGGGACATGCTGATTAAGAAAGGGTTGAAAGTCGGTCTGGTGATGACCCGGCGTGATGAAAACTACCTGCCGGAAACGGTGCTGGAACAATCCGAAGCAGAAGCCACCGAACTGGAAGTCGGCGAAGAAGTCGATCTGGTGGTTTCTACAACCGACTAGCGCGTACCGCTGCCTCATTTCCCCTTGCTCGAACATGATCTGAGCGCTACATTACTATTTGTCTCTTCCGTTGTCCGCCTGGAAGAACGTTACCTTTCCAAGGAGTTAATCAATGCGACAGTATTTCATGCTTTTCACTTTCGGAGCTTTAGCTTGCCTGCTGGCCGGGGCTTGCAGTGAGGAGGTCGTGGACTCGGACGGGGTTGTAAGTATCGGAGGAATTCCAACTCAAGTCGGCCCGGTCTGGGTCTATGCCGTGATTGATTCACTGTCGATTCCGGCGACCCTTGATACCGTAACTGTAACCGCCACCCGAGAAGCAACTCTCTCCGGCGGGACGCCTGCCGTGGTCTGGTCGTTTTCCGGCGCTGGTTTCACCGTGACAAAATTCGTCGCACTGCTTCCAACAGGGATCAGGATACAGGAAAGCAGCCGCAATGAGTTTCTCTCGGAGGATTTTGTGCTGCCTATGACTACCGGCGATTCCTGGCGCCAGCTCAGCGAGCGTGAATACGATTCCAGCGAAGTCCCATTCCTCGGCGCCGTTGTCACACGCGCCACGACATTCCAGCGGTCTGCGAAGGTAGAGCGTACATGGGGGTTTGCGTTCGGCAGCCGCACAGGAGAAAGTGTGACCTGGATCGCTGATGGAGTCGGAATTGTCCACCGCCATATCATCAAATATTCCCCGACAAATCCGGGGACGATTATCAGCAATGAAGTCTGGGACCTAATCAGCTACCAGTTGAATTAACGACGACATCGCCGCGCACATTTGCCTTCCATTTACCATCCATTTGCCATCGGCCCGCCGGGGCATATATTCGGCCTATGGCTGTTATCGCGCCCTCCATACTCGCCGCTGATTTTTCTCGTTTAGGCCAGCAAGTAGACGCCGCCCTGAAGGCCGGGGTCGAAACGCTGCATCTGGATATAATGGACGGCCATTTCGTCTCGAACATCTCATTCGGGCCGGATATTGCCGCTGATGTTGTTTCCCGCGCGAAGAAAAAGGGAGTGTCGGTGGATGCGCACCTGATGGTCACCATGCCGGAGAATTACATCAACGCCTTCGCGGCGATCGGCGTTGATCTGTTAACGTTCCACCTGGAACTTGATTCACGCCGCCGTGCGCTGCCGGAAAACCGCTGGGTCTATGGCGCCTCGGAAATCCGCTATGTCAGCCGCATCAATCACGTTATTGAATTGATTCAAAAAGCGAACATGAAAGTCGGACTGGCCGTCAACCCGCCGACTGATCCGAAACTGGCCGCGCCGTTTATGGAAAAAATCGACCGGTTCCTGATTATGTCAGTCAATCCCGGTTTCGGCGGGCAGGGATTTATTGAAGAAACATACGCTAAAATTGAGCGCACGGTAAAATACCGGGCCAAGAAAAACCTGTCATTTGATATTCAAGTCGACGGCGGCATAGGGACCGAAAACGCCGCGCGCCTGGCTGAACTGGGTGTGGATAGTCTCGTTTGCGGAACGAGTTTCTTTGGCGCCAAAGATATTGCGGCGCGTTTGAAAGAACTCAACGGACAAATTGTATCATGCTGAAGAGTCCTCAATCGTTTTTGCAAGGGGTTCGGCAACCGCCGGACGACGCGGCAATCTCTCTGTAAATGAATTAAATTCATGCTCAGTCGTAGGGACAGTTTATATCTTCAAGTGAGCCAACGCGCACAGAATTACCTGAGAGAATACATTTCTGTTTGCCCGATTGTGATTAACTTCGGCTGGTTTTTATCGTTATACTCTCTCAGAAGCGTGGGACCTTTCACAGAAAAACAGAAACGGCGGGTGAGATGGATTACACAAGCAAATACAAAACCATAGAAACAAATCTGGTGCACGCCGGGGCGCCGGATCCGCGCATTGAAGGCGCGGTTGTCACCCCGATTTTTCAGTCGGCGAATTACCTGATGGAGGGCGGCGAGGAGTCCTATGACTCCGTGCGCTATGGGCGGCTGTCGAATTCGCCCGGCCACTATACCCTTCATGCGCGTTTGGCGGCGATAGAGAAGGGTGAAGCGGCGCTGGTTACCGCCAGTGGCATGGCGGCGATTTCGTCTATCATTTTGGCGTTCGTCGGCGCCGGTGACCATCTGCTGGCGCACAAAACGCTGTATGGCGGCACGCAGAACTTTCTGGACGAAGACGCCGCGCATCTGGGGTTTTCTTATGACGCAATCGACACGGTGAACAACGGGCCGGATGATTGGAAAAAACTTCTCAAGCCGACGACCAGGTTGATCTATGTTGAGACAATCTCAAATCCACTGATTGAAGTCGGTGATTTGCGGGCGGTAGTGTCGTTCGCCAAAGAGCATAACTTGATTTCGGTGATTGATAACACGTTCGCTTCGCCGGTAAATTTCCGGCCGCTGGAACACGGTTTTGATATTGTGGTACACAGCGCGACGAAATATCTGAACGGACACAGCGATATTATCGCCGGATGTTTGATCGGATCGGCCGAGCATGTCAAGAAAGTCCGCCACCTGACACTGCATCTGGGCGGCTCACTTGACGCGCATGCCGTGTTCCTGCTGGAGCGCGGACTGAAAACACTGGCCCTGCGTGTGCCGCGCCAATGCGAAAACGCACAAAAGCTGGCCGAGTTCTTGAGCGCACATCCGAAAGTCACGGCCGTACGTTACCCGGGCCTGTCATCGGACCCGTGTCATAAAATCGCAAAAGAACTACTGGACGGGTTCGGCGGCATGCTTTCCTTCAATACCGGATCACTAAAGAGCGCCAAAGATTTTCTGGCCCGCGTCAATATCCCGCTTCATGCCCCGTCACTCGGCGGAGTAGAAACCCTGGTAGGCCGCCCGGCCGAACACTCGCACCTGGGCATGCCCCCCGAACAGCGTGAGGCCCTGGGCGTCACGGATGATTTGATACGTGTCTCGGTGGGGATTGAGGACGCGGATGAGTTGATTGAGGACTTTGCGCAAGCGTTGGAGGACTAAGTTTGTAGGTTGATTCTATTGTTTTTGTCAGCGGATGTGCAAGTTTGCACTATAGCGAGCTCTATTCCTTAGTTTTCAAATCGACAACATATAATTTTTTTGAGCACACGATTGAACTAATTCTGATAGACATTTTGAATTATGTTTCATCATTAGCACCAACTTAGTGAAAATTAAATTCTTCTAACCCTAGAATAGCTCTGGCATCATTCAAATGCTCTTGAACATCATTGAGGGATAGCAGTTCATCAAATTTATCCTGGAATTCTAAATCTAAGGGACGAATGGAGATGAGTTTATTTCTGAGGGCTGTAAAGTCCTGTGATGAATTTAGAGCATCTTCAAAATCTTCTACAGAAAAGTTCAAATTTTTGAGAAAAAAACGGAAAAAGTCATTCCTTCTTAGTTTACTGAGATTTTGTGCTTCTTTAAGGCGCTTTGATTCTTCCATAATAATTCCCGCAGCCTGTTTAGGGACAACTTTCGTAACTACAGTTTCCATGTACTTCTTCAGTGTACTACTAACTTCTGACAAATCTTTGACTTGGGCCGACAATGAAGTCAATTGCTTTTCATCAGACAGTTTTCCTAATAGTGTTTGGAATAGCCCGGACCATTGCTCTCTTAGCCATTTCTTGATATCGTTTAATTTGTCAAACTTGTGTATTGGATTGTTCTTAGGCTTTGATAAGATGTCATCGATAAATCTAAATATATTCGCCGAATCAACTTGAGCATAGTTGATTTCCTCATTATCTTTATTTCTTTGATAAATCTCAAATTCGGAATAGACAGCCTTTTCGATCAAAATGTAAGTCGGCACATCTCGTGCGACGGCTTTTTCATATTCCTTTTTGGTGATAGAATCGTACTGGTCGAAGAATGACTTAGGGACTTCTCTCTCTCCCCCACTCCATTCAGAACCGTACCGTCCGCCAATTATCAAGACGAATATGTCTGAATTCCCCGCTTCGCGATAGCATGATTCGTCAAGAGGTGTATCGGGGGAGTAAGGAATATTACCGATTTCGGAAAGAATAGGTTCAAATCCCAATTCCCGAATGAAACCCTCGAGTGATTCTCGAATATCTTTCAAATCATAATAAGTTGAGCTGATGAAGATTCTTGGTCGAGCCATAGGTTACTCCTTCACTCCACTTTAATGCTTAATCTCGGACAGGTCAATCACCTCACTTGTAGTGCTTAGGTTCTTAGGATCCACCCCAAATCCCTCATTGACTCCCCCCCAAACTTGCCTATATTACTTGACTCGGAAATACGCCTTTTCCGATTTCTTGGTGTATCTCCGGATAAGTCACAGGACAGTCTCGCGGCCGGCCCGAGTGGGTCGGTAATTTATTGTCGGACAATCATTTAATTGGAGTTATCGTTGCGCTGTGTTTGGCGAATTGACAGATAAACTGGACGGCCTGTTCCGCAATCTGCGCGGAGTCGGCAAACTCTCCGTAGAGAATATCAAAGATTCTCTCAAAGAAGTGCGCCGGGCCTTGCTCGAAGCGGATGTCAATTACAAGGTCGTCAAACGTTTTGTGGCCGCTGTTGAGGTCAGGGCGATTGGCGAGGATGTCCTCAGGTCAATCGATCCGGGCCAGTTGATTGTCAAAATCGTCTATGACGAAATGGTCGAGATTCTGGGCAAAGAGCATGTCCCGCTGGCCCCGCCGACCGGAATGCCCACGAGTTACCTGATCTGCGGCCTGCAGGGATCGGGCAAAACAACGCTTTCGGCCAAACTGGCGCTACAGGCCAAAAAGAACAAAGCCAAAGTTCTGCTGGTCGCCGCGGACACCTATCGCCCGGCGGCGGTTGAACAGCTCAAGACACTTGGCGCGCAAATCGACGTTGAAGTTTTCGCGCTTGAAAATGAAACGCCCGCGGAAATCTGCCGCAGGGCGAAGTCATACGCCCGAAAGAACTTTGTGGACCTGCTGATATTCGACACGGCCGGGCGTTTGCAAATTGATGAAAAGCTAATGCAGGAACTCGCGACAATAAAATCTGACAACAAGCCGGAAGAAATCCTGCTGGTGGTGGATTCCATGACCGGCCAGGAAGCTGTTAATGTCGCCACCGAGTTTCACACTCGCCTGCAATTGACCGGAGTGGCGCTGTCAAAACTTGACGGCGACGCACGCGGCGGCGCAGCGATTTCAATTCGCGCAATCACCGACTGCCCGATCAAAGTCGCCTCGGTCGGCGAAAAAGTCACCGATCTGGAAAAATTCTATCCGGACCGTATGGCCTCGCGCATTCTTGGAATGGGTGATGTCGTCACGCTGGTTGAAAAAGCGCAGGAAACTATCGACCTGGACCAGGCGCAGAAGTTGGAAGAAAAGCTGCGCAAAAATACATTTGACCTGGAAGATTTTCTGGATCAAATGCAGGCGCTGGAAAAAATGGGGCCGCTGGATTCAATTCTGGGCATGATGCCGGGAATCGGTTCGCAGGCGCGCGGGATGGAAGTTGATCCCAAACAGATTAACCGCATCAAGGCCATAATTCAGTCGATGACATACCACGAGCGCCACACACCGAAATTAATTAACGGCCCGCGCAGACGGCGGATTGCCGCCGGCAGCGGCAACACCGTGCAGGACGTTAACAAATTGTTAAAGCAGTTTTTTGCGATGCAGAAAATGATGAAATCATTCACAAAGCCGGGCAAAAAGGGGCGGGGAATGCAAAACATAATGGCGCAACTCGGCTCTTTCAATTAAGCCTGAAATCAGGAGGAATAAACAGTTGTCAGTAAAAATTCGGCTCCGTAGAATGGGAACCAAGAAACGTGCGTTTTATCGTGTGGTCGCAGCGGATTCGCGCGCGCCGCGTGACGGGAAAAACCTCGAAACGCTGGGCCACTACAACCCGGTCACAAAACCGGCCATGTTTGATATTGATGAAGCGAAAGTCACACACTGGCTGGACAACGGCGCAAAGATGTCAGACACCGTGCGCTCACTCTGCACACAGGTCGGTTTCATAGAAAAATACGAAAAAGCCAAACGCGGCGAGGATGTTTCCGGTATCCAACTCAAAAGTGTGATCACCGAGCGCAAAAAGAAACGCAAGAGAACAAAGGCCGCCGCAGAAACGACAGAAACAACCCCGGCAGCGGGCGCCGAAGATAGGGCCGGTGGCGCAGAGGCATAACGCCCGCCCGATTAGTCCAATCGTTAGACTTCCCGAATGTGGTCCAACCCCCGGAGGGTTTTAGCTTATGGAAGACTTCATCAAGACAGTAGTGCATGCGCTGGTGGATTCACCGGATGAAGTTGAACTTGCAGAGACAATTGATGATCGCGGCGCAATGTACGAGGTGCGGGTGGCGCCGGCGGATTTAGGCAAAGTCATCGGCAAGGGTGGACAAACAGTCAGATCGCTCAGGACGCTGATTTCCGCAATTGCCGCCAAACACGGCAAACAAGTGGCGCTGGAAATCCGCGAGTAGTTTGATCGCGTACTTCTGTCGCGCTGGCCACGGGGCGGCCGGTTATGATTGATGGGGATTTCGTTGCTATAGGTAAGTTCGGCGGTACGCGCGGAGTGCGCGGAGAAATCTATGTTGTCCCGTATTCCGGCGGCCCGCAGCGTATCAAATGCCTGTCAAGCGTGTTTATAGAAGTTGATGGCCGTTTAGTTGAAATCAAAATTGAAAAGATCAGCGTCTATTCTGGAAAATCAGCCGTCAAACTTGGCGCATATGACACGCCAGAGAACGCGCGGACGCTGACTAACCGTGTACTGTATGTCAAAAAAGAACAATTGGAGAAACTGCCTGAGGGAGAGTATTACGCCTTCCAGCTGGAAGGATCGAGAGTCGAGTCAATCGATGGCGCTGTTGTCGGTTCGCTGGTGAGCGTGGAATGTTATCCGTCAAGCGATGTATATGTTATCGAAAGTTCAGACGGGAAAAGATTTCGCCTGCCGGCTGTCGCAGAGTTTGTCCGCAGCATCGACATAGACAACAAACTGATTGTCATCGCTCCGCCTGACGGCTGGCGTGAAATCACTGGCTGAAAGGCTTGGCTGAAGCCGCCGAAAGAAATTATGAGCGAGATTAAGAAAAAACCCCGAATGAAGCTGGAAATAGTTACGCTCTTTCCTTCATATTTCGACTGCGCTCTGTCTGAATCGATTATCGGCCGGGCCAAAGACAACCATCTTTTTGACGCAAGAATTATCGACCTGCGCGAATACGGAACAGGCAAACACCGTGTGGTTGATGACACGCCATTCG
>JADFNA010000341.1 GCA_022563625.1 Candidatus Zixiibacteriota bacterium | reverse complement strand
GTTGGACCCGCATTTTTCGAACAAATCCTTTCGTCGCGTCGTTCGCTCTATGTTTATGCGCTCGTAATCGTAATGCTTGCTCTTACTCTTGGAGCAATCATGACCGCCCGGATAATGGCCCGGGAGTTGGAACTGGCCCGTCTAAAATCTGACTTCGTGTCGACCGTTTCGCACGAATTCAGAAGCCCGCTGACTTCGATCCGTCAACTCTCGGAGATGCTTCAGTCAGGACGAGTCAAGTCGGAGGAACGCCGCAAGCATTACTACGATGTTATCCTGGAACAGAGCGAGCGTCTCTCGCTAATGGTCAGCAATATACTTGATCTGGCCAGGATTGATGAAAGACGTTTTCACTTGAACCGTGAATACATTCGTGTCGAAGAACTGCTGGGGACGATTATTACAAGGACCGGGCAATTGGCGGGTGACGAAGAGGCGCCGGTTAGGCTTTGCATCAAAGACCCGCTTCCGGCTATCCATATTGATCCAGAAGCGATCACTCATGTCATGAACAATCTTATCGACAACGCGATAAAGTATTCGTGCGAATCGACGGAAGTAACCGTGACGGCTTTTCATGATGATAATGATCTGGTGATTACGGTGAAGGACCACGGGATCGGAATATCCAAGGATGAGACTGATCGGGTATTCGAACGCTTTTACCGCGGCGGCAATGAACTCACCCGCAGAGTAAAAGGGTCTGGTCTGGGTCTGTCGCTGGTCAGGGAGCTGGTTGGAGCCCATGGAGGGACTGTCAGTGTTGTCAGCGAAGTCAACAAGGGAAGTCTGTTCACGCTTCGGTTGCCTCTAACAAAGAATGAGAGTAACATAAATGGCTGATATTCTTATTATCGAAGACGAGGAAAGCATCCTGATGGCGCTTGAAGATGATCTGACGATCGAGGGGTATAGCGTAGAGACAGCAACCGACGGCCAGACCGGTCTCTCCGCCGCCAGTAAGAAACGATTCGACCTGTTGATACTGGATATTATGCTTCCCATCATAAACGGTTTCGATGTTTGCAAGAAGCTCAGGGCGAGCGGAGTAACTACTCCGATCATCATGCTCACGGCGCGAGGGCACGAAGTAGACCGTGTGCTGGGACTGGAGCTGGGAGCCGACGACTATGTCACCAAACCGTTCAGTCCGCGAGAGCTTTTGGCCCGAATCAAGGCCATACTCAGACGCGTAAACCAGACGCGGCAAGCAGAGGATCTGATTAGCTTCGGCGCCGTTGAAGTTGATTTCAGGAAATATGAAATCAAAAAAAGCGGTAAGTCGGTGTATCTGACATCACTTGAGTTTTCTCTTTTGAAATTCCTGATTGATAATTCCGACCGGGCGCTCAGTCGCAATGATATTCTGGACGGCGTCTGGGGAAATGATGTTCATGTCTTTGATAGAACCGTCGACACGCATATCGGACATTTACGCAAGAAAATAGAGGACAATCCGGACAAGCCGTTGCACATCTTGAGCGTGCGAGGATTAGGATATCGTTTCAGCCGCCAGTGACTGCTTCACAGAATCTTCACAAAAGATTCACACATACTCCATACGTGAACGGCGCACAACCCATATGTTTGCTCCTGAGAGAGTTAATGGTTGAAATCACAATTACTCAAAAAGGAGAGAAACAATGAACACACTCAATCAACTTCAGCCAAGGGCCCGGTCTCCGTTGACTGCCTTTTCGGTTTTTGCTTCACTCTCATTGCTTGCTGTATTTACAGTTGGATGTTCCGAACAAAGATTGTCGGCGCTTTCGTCTGATGACGCATCGACTCTTTCTGAAGCACCGACTCTGACAGAGAGTGAGCAAACGCAGTTCGACGCTCCCTTGCTGGCGAAACCCGGAGGCTCGAGCGAAGCCACTTTTAGCGTGACTATTTCAGGAGACATTAGCGGTGGACCTGAGACACGCACCCAATCTCCATTTAAACCGTCATCTACGCAAGTCGTAATCAGCAAACCCGGAATTGCGCTCGATTTAGCTTATTTCCAGACTGCGCTAACTGGGGGAGGAACCTGTTTCGGCTCTGGTGAATTCACCGGTCCCTTAGCAATACAAACCAAGAAGAAGAACACCCCCAGTCTGGCTGTGTCGCAGTTCTTTTTTAATGCGACTGGCTCTGATGTTGGCGGTACGACTGAGATAAAATACGTGATTACGATGAATGGAACGTTCACCGATCCGAACAACTGGCCGCCTGCAGTCGGAACGCAAAACACCGCCATGATGACAAAGTGGGAGATGAAGACTGAAGGCGCGGGAAAAGATAAGAAAATATCCTGCACAGGGAAGGGGACATTTAGCTCTGGAGTGACGATTTTAATCGAGCGTATCAGTTAATAGAATTTCGAGGTTTTATAAGGTGAACATTTCCAAAACGAGGAGATTTCAAAATGAAAAAATATAAGACTATAATCGGTATCGTCGCTTTGTTCCTGGTAACAGTTATTGCATTTGCCAACGCGCAGACCAGCCCGGAAGAGCTACTTGAATCAGGAGTGTATAAAGCGGAAGTTAAAGGTGAACTTGAGGACGCTATCAAAATCTTTGAACAGATTCTCGCGAAGCACTCAAATAATAGACCAGTGGCCGCACAAGCGCTTTTGCATCTCGGCTCCAGCTATGAAAAACTCGGTAACCAAAAGGCCGAAGAAACATATCAACGACTCATTAACGAGTTTGGAGATCAACAGATAGCCGTATCCGAGGCTCGCATAAGATTGCAGAAAATACGGTATGATGAACTTGCAAACGGGATTCAAGGCAAAGATTCTGCGCCAAATTATCAACTTGCCCTCGATGCTGATTGTCCGAAATCGCATCCCTTAGGTGTTAGACAATACGATATTTCTACGGACGGTGAGAGAATCGTATATCAGGGTAAAGAAGGTCTCTATATCTCAGACAACACAGGGACACTTCGACACAGGATAGTCGCTCATAACCCCGATCTACACCAATGGCAGGTAATATGGATACATGTCGGTCAACCACGCTGGTCTCCCGACGGAAAGTGGATTGCTTATCTGACTAGCAAGCGCCTGC
>JADFNA010000018.1 GCA_022563625.1 Candidatus Zixiibacteriota bacterium | reverse complement strand
TTTCTGGGCCAGACGACGGACTTTTCTAAGATAAGCGCCAGTATTGACTGCGTATCGCTTGCGCGCTCCGGTCACACCTGTCACAGTGACCGCATAGACGAAATCGGTCGACATTTTTCCCGCCAGTTCTATTCGCCGAACAGTTGACGTCGGCGCCGCAAAAAATGTCAGTGAGATGCCAGTCCTGCGGCAGGCCCCGCTCAACTCCAGCGCCTCTTCAGGCGGGAGGTCCGGGATAATCAGCCCGGCGACACCGGAGTTTCGGGCTGCGGCGCAGAATCGTCCCAGCCCGAACGCCAGAAGAGGATTGTAATACCCCATCAGCAAAATGGGTACACTAATCTTTGAAGACATCTCTGCGACAAGATCAAGAGTCTTTCTCAGCGTCATCCCTGATTCCAGCGCCGCCTGGCTGGAATATTGTATAGTGGGTCCGTCCGCCAGCGGGTCGGAAAACGGCATGCCGATTTCAATCAGGTCAGCCCCGGCCTCAGCGGCGCTCAACAGCAGGCGCCGCGTGACAGCCAGCGATGGATACCCCGCTGTAAAAAATGGAATCAACAGCTTTCCACCCCGCATCCTGCGCTCAGTTAAACATCTACCGACACGCGTTACCGGAGCGCTCTTCAAGTTCTTGATCAGATTCACCTGCTGTTCCTCCGGGCGACTTCCAGATTGGCCTCCACAATGTCCATGTCCTTGTCTCCCCGGCCGGACAATGACAGCAAAACAACCGGGCGACGGCGCCTGGGTGATCTGCTCTTGAACTCTGGTCCGTACATGATATACGCCAGCGCGTGTGAGCATTCCAGAGCCGGCACAATCCCCTCGGTTAGCGAAAGCAGCCTGAATGCCTCCAGCGCCTGCTTGTCGGTTACCGCTTTGTAGGAAACCCGTCCGCTATCTTTGAGATATGCGTGTTCTGGTCCGACTCCAGGATAATCCAACCCGGCAGAAATTGAATGCGGCAATGTAATCTGTCCGTCTGAATCAAACAGCAAATAGCTGTATGAGCCATGCAACGCGCCGGGTTTGCCACGCATGAGCGTAGCGCTGTGCTTTCCTGATGTGAGTCCTTTGCCGGCGGCCTCGACTCCGATCATGCGCACTGATGTATCAGACAGGAAAGCGTGAAACAATCCGATAGCGTTTGATCCGCCGCCCACACAGGCCACCAGATAATCCGGCAGGCGATTTAGTTTTTGTTTGATCTGCCTTTTAGCTTCACGTCCGATGATTTTCTGAAACTCACGTACAATGTACGGATACGGATGCGGCCCGACCACAGAACCGATAACATAAAACGTGTTTCTGACATTCGTTACCCAGTCGCGCAGCGCTTCGTTGGTAGCATCTTTTAACGTTTGCGCGCCGCTGGCAACCGTCGTTACCCTGGCGCCCAACAGTTCGATTTTGCGCACATTACTTGCCTGGCGTGCAACATCCTTGGCGCCCATATAGATGACACATTCGAGTCCGAACAATGCGCAGGCGGTGGCTGTCGCCAGTCCATGTTGTCCGGCGCCGGTTTCGGCGATAATCCGCGATTTTCCCATTCGTCTGGCCAGCAATGTCTGGCCAAGACAATTATTTATCTTGTGCGCGCCTGTGTGATTTAAGTCTTCCCGTTTCAAATATACGTCGGCGCCAACTTTTTTAGAGAAGCGCGACGCGAAATAGATCGGCGACGGGCGGCCTACATAGTCACGCAACAACAGACTCAATTCGGAATTGAACGACCTGTCCCGGCGCGCAGCGCGGTACTCTTGGTCGAGTTCGTCCAGAGCGTACATCAAGGTCTCCGGCACATAGCGGCCACCGTAGGCTCCGAATCGTCCGCGACAGTCGGGAAGTGTTTTAGTATGTCGTTTATTTGCAATCATGTCAGTTTCACGTGATTAGCGTGTGTTCCGGGAGAGTTTGTTGAAGATGCGAAACAGTTGGCGCAATTTGCGTTCAGATTTCTTGCCAGGAGAATCTTCCACACCGGAGTTGAAGTCGAGTATGGCAGGGGTGAATAATTTTATTCCCTCACTAAAATTACGCACATTCAGTCCTCCTGACAGTATCAAATTGGGGACCGGCCTTTCAGGCGCACAGTTCCAGTCAAATGTTTGCCCCGTGCCGCCAGCCAATGATGCCGTTTGATTGTCAACCAGGGCAAAGTCCGCTATAGTTTCGCGCACATCTTTCCATTCAGATTCGCTGGTAACATAAAATGCGCGGGCGACTTTGAGTCCCGCTTTTTGCAGCAACTTGATAAAATGTTTGTTGTGCGACCCATGCAGTTGGACCATTGAACATTGCAGTTTCTGGCAAATAGAAATGATACGTTCAGGTTGGTCATTCACAAATACGGCTGCAATTTGAACCAACGGCCCGACTGCCTCGTGGATTTTTATCGCCCGCTCGATAGTGACAAATCTGGGCGAGGCCCGGTGGAAAATTACGCCAATATAATCAGCCCCAAGGTCAGCTACAAGCCGGGCGTCCTTGAGACGGGTGATTCCGCAAATTTTAATTCGAGGGCGTTTCACAGCACGCTCTCCCCCTGCAGGATTCTCAGAGCGCTCACCCGGTTCTCAGCCATCATCAAAGTTTCACCAACTAGAAACGCCGAGTATCCGGCTTCTTTCAGTCTTTCTATGTCGCGCCGGTTGCGAATGCCTGATTCCGCTACGGCCGGGATATTTTCCGGTAAACTTTTGCCCAGCCGTATTGACACTTCAATATCGACAGCGAACGTTTCAAGATCACGGTTGTTGACGCCGATCAAATTAGACTCTGCTCTCTGCGCCCGTTCAAGCTCTGCCTCGTTATGGACTTCGACCAGAACATCGAGTTTGGCTTCGTTCGCCGCCGCGATTAACTCGCACAACTGTTGGTCCGAAAGTATGCGGACAATCAACAGAACAGCATCGGCGCCGATTGTCCGGGCCCAGTTCATCTGCAGCGGATCGATGAAGAAATCCTTGCACAGTATGGGACAATCCGACACGTTTTTAGCCAGTTTCACGTTCTCCGCTGCCCCGAAAAAATACTTCTCGTCAGTGAGCACAGACAGCGCTACAGCTCCACCTTCGGCATATTGTTCCGCAATTAGCGCCGGATCAAAGTTTTCAACCATGACACCGCGCGAGGGAGAACCTTTTTTAATTTCAGCTATGATAGATGTTCCGGGAATGCCCTTCAATAGTCGCTCGCGAAACGGGAGCCTCGGAGAATCCGGCGGATCCGGCGCGGCCGCCAGGACAGCGGACATAGTAGCGCGTTTGTGGGCGATTATATCTCGTAACATCTGGTTCATAATTTATTGACGCCATTGTTGATGAC
This sequence comes from Candidatus Zixiibacteriota bacterium, assembly GCA_022563625.1. Classification (GTDB taxonomy): domain Bacteria; phylum Zixibacteria; class MSB-5A5; order GN15; family JACZUZ01; genus JADFNA01. Next base: position 8,307 of record JADFNA010000018.1, on the reverse strand, counting down.
AAACACATGGCCCTTTTTTTCTTCATAGCCGTGGAAGAACAGGTAGTACAGCGACGCAGAAAGAATGTACAACCCGATCGTAAGGTAAAACGGAAGCTCATAACCATGTTTTTCAATCAGCGCTCCGCCGAACGAAGTCGAAAGCGCCCAGCTTCCTGTCCAGGCCAAGTGCATAATTGAATTCAGCAGTCCCTGCTCTCTTTCGCTGACGATTTCCATTGAAAAATTTGTCGCCACAGGCTGGCCGAGATTCATAAACGCGCCCCGCAGGAGGAACGCGGCAACAGCCAGGCCAAGTTGGTCGGTATAAGCCAGTGCGAGCATGAACGGAATTGATAATAGCTCTGTGAGAACAATAGTCCGCACCCGGCCGATCTTGCGCACGAACGCAGGCGCGGCCAAGGTCCCCAGGAACATGGCGATTTGCACACCGAAAAAATATAATCCGATCTCACCGGCGCTCTGTCCGAAACGGTCGCGAAAATAGATATTAAGAAACGGTATAATCAACCCCGCCCCGCTCCCGAGAAGGAAATACGGAATAAAGACACGCAAATAGAGCGGCATGCGTTGAAGTATTTCACTTAGTTTGAGACGTTGTCTGGATTCTTCCACAGACGGACGTTTAGCTTTTATCAGCGAAAACGGAATGATCGCCAGCGCTCCAATCGAAATCCCTACATAGAGCGCATAGCGATGCGCCAGAACCAAATCAGCGGTGTGTGTATTGAAAAACGCCACCAGGTAGCCGGCGCCGAGCGAACCGACTCCCCCGGCCAGGCTCATCATCCCAAAACCAAGGGCGAATAATAGCGGACGCTCTTTGGGTGTGGAATTGCGCATGTAAAATGGCGCTCCTGATATGCGAAAGAACGTGATCGACATCCCGGCGATCATGGCGAACGGCCACAACCACGACAAATCATCCCAACTGGAGAGCATAAAGACTCCCGCCGAGTAAAAAACCAGAGAGAATATCAAAACCGGCTTGAGTCGCACACGCATAAGCAGGAATCCCGCCGGAAGCGCCAGCAACGCTGACCCGCGAGCGATCCAGGCCAAGACATCACCGATGGTAGATTCCCCGGCGCCGCCCTCGCGCAAATAGAGATTGAAGAGTAATTGAAAGTTCGCGTGCGTTATGCCGAATAAAAACGCTCCGACCAGGTATAATTTTGCGTTCTTGCTCAACAGCCGGGCCGATGAGATATAATGGGCCAGCCAGGTTTCATTCTCAGCCGCAGTCGTACGCATTTGCGTCGTGTCCGGACACTCATGTTTCAGTTTCGATGTATCAGTCATAACAAAAGCCCAATTCACATAACAAGTACCAACTGGTCACCTTTTCCAGCGCTCGAGAAGGTCTCGTGCAGCTCCCGAATCAAGCGCCTGTGCCGCCTTGCGTGACCCTTCGGAAATTGAAGCCGCACATCCCGCGACATATAATATCGCAGCGCTGTTGATTATTACCGCCGAACGCGATCCCACTTTCTCGCCAGCTAAAAGACTCTGCAGGATGGAATTATTTTCATCCGGCCCTCCAGCCTTATCCGGACACGTCATAGCGGTTACACCTGATTCTTCAGGATCAATGACACTGCGCGTCATTTTACCATCGCTCACTTCTATACAGTCAGTTGGCGCCTGCGCAGAAATTTCGTCGAGACCATCATGGGAATGAACAACCAGCGCTCTGTCACATCCGAGGGCTATCAACGCTTCGGCAAAAAGTTCCATGACATCCCGCGAATATACACCAAGCAACTGGCGCCTGACATGCGCAGGATTCACCAGCGGGCCGAGCATGTTGAACACTGTGCGCACTGACAGCGCCTGTCTGGCCGCCGCGGCATGTTTGAATGCCGGATGAAAACGCGGCGCGAACATAAAGCACAATCCTAATTCATCGTAATCCTGTTTGACCCTGTCCGGACCCGGGTCGATGTCAATTCCCGCGCGTTCGAGCAAATCCGCCGAGCCGCAGCGTGAAGACACCGAACGATTGCCGTGCTTGGCTATTCTGGCCCCCGCCGACGCGGCCACAATTGCTGCGGCAGTGGAAATATTGAAACTGCCTGACCCCTCGCCGCCGGTTCCACAACAATCAACCGCATCGGTAACATCTATATCCAGCCTGACACATTTACTGCGCAACGCATCGGCAAACCCGGCAAGTTCCGGCGCCTTTTCCCCTTTAGTCTTGAGCGCCATTAAGAATCCGCCTATCTCAATGTCACTGAAAACGCCTTCCATGATTTCAGACATGATTACGCTGGCTTGTTCACGAGTCAAATCATCTCCCAAAGCGATCTGTTCCAGTGTGTGCTTCATTGTTCCCCTGTTACGTTACTTCTTACGTTACTCCCAGGAAGTTTTGAAGGATGCGTTTGCCATCGGGCGTCATGATTGATTCAGGATGAAATTGCACGCCGTACAGGCGCCGCTTATCATCTTCGAGAGCCATAATGACACCATCCGCCGCCGTCGCGGTGACAGTGAAATTTCCAGGAGCGCTGGCCGGGTCAATAACCAATGAATGGTAGCGTGTTGCTGTAAACGGATTTGGAACTCCGACGAACAATGTAGAATCAGTATGACTCACTTCGGAGACCTTGCCGTGCATGAGTTCCGGCGCATAGTCAATTGTCGCGCCAAACGCCTCGCCAATCGCCTGATGCCCGAGACAGACGCCGAGGAGCGGCAGCGTTCCGGCCGTCTGCTGAATTAGCTCCAGACAAATCCCCGCCGCCCGCGGCCGGCCCGGCCCGGGAGAGATAACAATACGCTCCGGACCCAGAGCAATTACTTCGGCGACAGTCAGTTCATCATTGCGCACAACTTTCAGGTCAGCGCCTAACTCACCGAGATATTGCACGAGGTTGTAGGTGAATGAATCGTAATTGTCAATCATCAATGTCATGATTAAATATCCCAATGTAGCGCTCAGTCAACAAGCGCCTGAAACAGAACGCTGACTTTGTGTTCAGTTTCCTCGGATTCGCGCCGCGGAGAGGAATCGGCGACAATCCCCGCCCCGGCCTGCAAATACACATTGCGGCCGTTCTTGACAATCGTGCGGATGACTATACACGAATCCAGATTGCCCCAGAAGTCCAGATAAGCCACTGCCCCGGCATACACGCCCCGCCGGTGTTTTTCCAGCTCATCAATTATTTCCATTGCGCGTATTTTAGGCGCCCCCGAGACTGTGCCTGCCGGAAAACAGCCGAACATCCCTTCTAGCGCACTCAATTTCTTTTTGATCCTGCCCTCGACAGCCGAGACTAGATGTATGACATGCGAGTATTTTTCTATCTCCATCTGTCTTGCAACCCGCACGCTGCCGATTTGGGACACACGTCCTATGTCGTTTCGGCCCAGATCGAGCAGCATGGTATGTTCGGCCAGTTCTTTAGGGTCTCTCTGTAACTCGCGAGTCAGCCGCTCATCCTCGGCCGGGTCCTTCCCGCGCGGGCGCGTTCCGGCAATCGGCCGGGTCTCCACCACACCACCTTCAACCCGCACCAGCATCTCCGGCGAAGACCCGATTACCGCCCGTTCGCCAAAGCGGAGCAGGAACATATACGGTGATGGATTGATACGCCGCAGCCTTCGGTACAAATCAAGCGGAGAAATGTCCAGCCGCGCGCGCCATCTGCGTGATAAAACAACCTGGAAAATATCTCCTTCCCTGATAAGCTTTTTTGCCTTGCGCACAATCTTTTCGTAATCCGGGCGCGGATCCAGAGCGGTTAATCCGGAACGCTTGTTCTTTTTCGGCGCCTGTTGTGTGTTCAATCTCAATGGCGCTTCAAGTTTTCGTTTGGTTTCTTCAATCCAACTTCGAGCGCTATCATATTTCTGCTTGAGAGCGCCTTTGCCTTCATTTGTCAAGATATTTGATATCAAGATAATTTCCTGGCGCAGATGGTCAAACACGACAAATGACTGATAAAAACCCATCAGACAATCAGGCAGCCCGATCGTGTCGCTGTTGTGGTCCGGTGTTCGTTCAAACCATCTGATAGTGTCATAGGCGAAATACCCGACGCCGCCCCCAGAAAATCTGGGGACCCCCTGTATGTTGACCGGTTTGAAGCGGGCCAGAATGTTGTTGATGGCTCGAACAGGAATGTCTTCAAAAGTTGAAGTCTTCCCCGCTTCAGTAATCCGAATCTCCGTCTTTTCTCCCGGAGATATTCCGTTCCTCGGAGCGGGAATTTCCAAACGCAAGAACGGATCAAAACCGATGAATGAATAACGCGCAAGTTTTTCGCCGCCTTCGATTGACTCCAGCAAGAACGAATTCTGCTTCGATTTCGCCAGCCGTAGGAAAGTGGACACCGGCGTGTCAAGGTCAGCCGGAATACGTGTAAAAAGCGGAATGACATTACCTCTTTTTGCCATACGGCGGGTCTCTGCGAAACTGGCAATCATAGCGGCGCCACTCCGGAAAAACGCAACTGCACAGGCCCGGTAACAGTAACCATCTGTCCTGGACCAATCCATGCAGCGCTGAGTTTTTGCATACCGAAATCCACCACAACTCGTTTGTTTACTCTGCCCAAAACTCGCAACGCGACCAGCGCTGCCGCCGCGCCGGTGCCGGACGATGCTGTCGGTCCCACACCTCGTTCATACGAGCGAACTTCAATCTTAGCGGGTCCCTTCGAGCAAGCAAATTCAATGTTTGCCCCGATGCGAAATCTGTCCATCCTTGAGATAACTCTCCCAATCTCGACCCAGTTTTGAGGAATGCGTCGGACAATAATCACCACATGCGGGTTGCCAATCAAGATGCGCAGATAGCGATAAGATTTCCCGGCTCCTTTCAGTTTGGGCAACTGGCTTAACTTCAAAGCTACTCCGGTATAGGTCAGGTTAGAAAACTCTGGAATCCCGACCTGTGTTCGGACCACTATCCCCTTGGCCGAGCGTGAAATGATCTTTGCTTCGACACGTTCCTGTCCACAGGCAATTGTCCAGTCTGTCTTTCTCGGGCGTGTGCGGGAAACATGCGCAACGGCGGCGCGCAACCCGTTGCCGGAACGCTCGGCCCAGGAACCGTCGGCATTGAAAACATCCAGAGCAAAATCCGCCCGGCGCGATGGGCGTATCGTCAACAGCCCGTCTGCGCCCACACCTGCCGATGCATCACATAGTCTTTGTGAGATGTTCCAGAATAACCTGCGATCAATTCTTGTAGAGTTTGGCTCGACAACCAGAAACGTATTACCAGCCGCGTCGTATTTTGTGAATTTTATTTGTTTCATTGTTTTTGGCGTATGCTTTGCTCTTGGCGCGAACTCTGCTGTGGCGCAATTACTTGAGTATATTCTCAATCCGATCATTGGAAAACAAAAAAGCCCGCCGGTTCGGGCGGGCTTGGTAAGATTATCAGCTAAACTAATAGATAGACCGCCTGATCAGGTGTTTCCCCCCCACCAAAAATAAGAGCGAACAGAACTCACTGAGACGCTGCTTCTGGTAATATCTCGTATGGGCGCGGTCGTTTTCATGGCAACAGTATACATGGTAATTCAAAAAAGGCAAGTGGAATTACTGAGACATTTCGCCTCCGGGAAGGTGGGCGCCAAAAACCCTGCCCAGCCGCTTGATCCCTTCAACGATACTTTCATGCGAGGCATTGGAAAAATTCAGGCGGAACGTATTTTCTCCGCTGCCGTCCGGATGGAAGGCCTTGCCGACGACATAGGTGACCTTTTCTTCAATCGCATAATCCAGAAGTTCTCGGGCGTCGCAGCCTTCCGGTAATTCACACCAGAGAAAAAGTCCGCCTGCCGGATGGGTGATTTTCACTGATTGCGGGAAATACTCTTTAATCGCTTTAATCATCAAATCTCGTTTGGCCGAATAGTCGGCGCGAATATTGTCAATATGCCCGTCGAGCAGCCCGCGTTCCAGGAAATCCAAAACCATGTACTGGGTGAAAGTATTGGCGTGCAGGTCGCTGACCTGTTTGACACGCTCGAAAAGCGGCATGATTTCAGACGGTCCGTTAATCCAACCGATACGCAGCCCCGGGGCCAGGAGCTTCGAAAACGTGCCCAACGAAATTACAATATCTCCCCCGAGGGCCTTGAGAGAGGTGATCGGATCACCCTCAAAGCGAAGCTCGCTGTAGGGATCATCATCAATGATCGGGATATTATGCCTGCTGGCAATGTCCACCAGCTTTCTGCGCCGTGGCAGAGCCATCGTTATCCCGCTCGGGTTCTGATACGTGGAGACTATATAAATGAGTTTTGGATTACAGCGTTCGATCCGCTCTTCAAGCTGATCCACGAGCATGCCGTCGGAATCCATCGAGACATATTCGTATGTGGCGCGATGATAATTAAAGGCCTGAATGGCGCCTACATAAGTGGGGTATTCGGTGATAACGACGTCGCCGGGATCAATAAACACGCGTGTCACCATTTCCAGCGCCTGTTGGGCGCCGGAGGTAACCAGGATATTGGCGCATACGCTTTTGATGCCCCTTTCATTGGCGCGTGCGGCAATCGCCTCCCGCAGCGGAGTGATTCCCATTGACAGCGAATATTGCATCGAATCCGAACCGTATCTGTCTATGATATTCGCGCATGATGTTTTCATCTCCTCCAGCGGAAACATTTCGGGAGCGGGCAATCCTCCGGCAAAAGAAATCACTCCCGGCAGGCTGGAGAATTTCAGCATTTCGCGGATAATTGAGGCCTCAAGTTCGGCCACATGCGGAGTGAATCTCCAGTCCTTGGGAGAAGTCTTGCCTGGCTTTTCCATCACAATTTCGGCGCTCATATACTTTACAACCCCGTTTCGGTGACAATTTGTCCGCTCACCCGTGAAAATTGATAACGCCCGAGGAGCATAAAAGCAAGCCGCGAGACAGATATGAATGGGATTGTCTGTTGACGACGGTGAAATACTACTTTTCTTTTCTACGATTTTGTCGCTCAGGCGCCAGAGCGGCCAGATCCAATGCCGATTCACCGAATTTGTCCTTGATAGAATCGATGGCAGAAAACAGCTCGCGATCAGACTTTGAGGATTCGCCCGAATGAAAATCTGAAAATAAATTGAGCTGAGTTTCTGAACTCTGGTCAACCAGATTTGCCGCTTTGACTCCCAGCAGCCGTACAGGAATCTCCACCCCGTATCCGGCTGGCAGCAGCTCTCTCGCCGTCTGATAGATTATTCGATAATCAGAACTGGGTCCGCTCAAAGTGCGGTCGCGTGTGATCGTTTCAAATGACCCTGAACGCACTTTGAGACTGATTGTCCTGGCGAGAAAATTCGATTTTCTCAGCCTGCGAGCCACACGCGAGCTCAAAGACAAAATCGCCCTCTGAAGATATTGCCGGTCAAGAGAATTGACGGGGAAGGTCGTCTCATGTGAGATTGATTTTTCTTCAGGGAGGTCATCGAGAGCGTGGACTGACGATCGGCTCTCGCCGCTGGCGATTGATTTGAGCCATGGCCCAAGTTTCCCGAATTGAGCGATAAGACGGGACAAGTCTGCATTTGCAAGGTCAGAGATTGTCCGATATCCACATTTGTTAATCGAATCTGCGGTTTTTTTGCCTACTCCCCACAGGATTGAAACCGGTTTCCCACCAAATTTTTTGCTGAAACTGTCTTTGTCAAGGAAGCTCATTCCATCTGGCTTGTTCATTTCAGTGGCCATTTTTGCCAGAACTTTATTCGGGGCAATCCCAACAGAACAAGTCAATTGCAGTCTTTTTTTCACTTCACGCTTTAACTTTTCCCCCAGCGCTCTGGCGCTTTGATGAATCCTAAGCGAGCCGGTGATATCCAAAAACGCTTCATCGACAGAGATTGGCTCAACCAGAGGGGTGAATTCCGACAATATCTTCATCAGTTGGGTCGAGACATAAGCATAGAGTTTCATGCTCCCATTTACGAACACGGCATCGGGGCAGAGCCGCCTTGCTTGAGAGATAGGCATACCCGAATGGACCCCAAACTCTCTGGCCTGATAACTACAGGCGCTGACCACCCCCCGGGACTGGAATCCAAGCTCAACTCGCAGTGGTCAACCACCGCCGGTCCCGCGAAGAGGGGTCCAAACTTGGCGATCTGCCAATTGGCCCGCCGAAGCCATGGACTCAGTTCTGACCCTTTCATTCTGGCCGGAGGAAGACGCGGCGCGAATTGAGCTTGTGCATGTTAACATCCCTGATGAGGACTTCGCTGGGGTCAGCCAGGGTTGGGAGAAGTACTATTGGAATCCTTGGCGCGCCTATCTCAACAAATGACCGTTTTTGGAACGCGGAGCCGAACCTG
>JADFNA010000340.1 GCA_022563625.1 Candidatus Zixiibacteriota bacterium | reverse complement strand
TGCGAGCCGAGTTGGGGTATCCCGATGAAGCAGGCCTCCAGCCACAAGGCGTGAGTGTTTAGCGATCAATTACTTCGTGAGCGGGCAGTGGCGCTCCCGGCCGGCGCAAAATCAAGCGTTTCCATCACTGTTGAGTTCTATCGGCGCCGCTGATGTGCGAATCTCCGAATCTGTTTCACCGGCGACATTCAGCCAGTCGAACGCCGGTGTTTGCGTATTGGGTGATGGGTCAATCATTGTCGTCTGGCGGGATGACCGCGAAGGCGCCGGCAAGATATTTTTGCAAAAGTACAATGCGCTCGGTGTTCCGCAGGGTGGAAATTTCAAAGCCGCCGAACGGATAGACGGGTACAACCTTGTGGAACCGGAAGTTGTCGCGACTGTTTCGAACAAATTTTATCTGGCCTACCGTGACGAAGCGGCGGGGGAAATCCGCTGTTTGCGATTCAATGCGAATCTGTCGATCGATGCGCCGGAGTTCCAGATTGGCGATCCTGACCCTGGAATATACTCGGGTCCGTATTCCATAGACGCGCGTCCGACCGGCGAATTGGTGGTCGCCTATGAGGCGCACGGGGCGCGAAATGACATTCGCCTGCGGATGTTTTCTTCTGCTGTGGTGGCGCTCGGAGGGCCGGTCACGGTGAATTCCGACGGCTTGAACGTCTCACACTGGTCGCCGTCGGTGGCCTGGGATGAATTCGGCGGTTTTGCTGTGGCCTGGGAGGATTATCGAAGCGGAGCGGCGGATATTTATTTGCGGCGCTATGACACAACCAGCGCCGCCCTGGCGGCTGAAGATAACTTGATTGATCTTTCGAGCAGAAGCGGCAATCAGTACCTGCCATCGTTGGTGTATTCACAGATACATGGTTATTTGTGCGCCTGGACAGATACGCGTAACGGCGCGGATATATTCCTGCAAAGATTCAGCAAGCCGCCCGGCGGAGCGCTGGTGGGGGTGAATGTTGAATTGTCGGCGGCGGATACCGCCGGTGACAGTCTGACAACCTACCTGGACATCGATCTGTCCACTGATCCAAATGGGTTCCTCGGCGCAGTCTATACAGCATACGGATTCAGCGACAGAACACTGGCTCAGCGCTTTGATGGATCAATTAACACATTGGTCGGGCCTGTCGAAATCAATACGCTTAAGCCCGGACAGCCTCAGAATCCGGCGCTGGTGATATCTTCGGCCGGGCGCTATGCGCTGTGCTGGACAGATGTGGCATCGGGATTGAAGGATGTCTATTTCAGGGTCTATAACGGAGCGCTTAATCCGTTCCTGCCGGTCGAAATTAAGGCGCATGATGATCTATCCGGCGCGGTTTCGGACCAGGCCTCACTGACTGTGACAACCGCTTTGCGCGAGATAGTTGCGTTTCGTGACCAGCGCAATGACGGCGGCGACATTTTTATTCAGTCTGCTGATCTGGCGCCGGTTCTTGTTGGATCAAATGTGCGCGCCAATCAGGATGATTTCGGCGCCTGGCAGGGACAGCCGTCCGTTTCGGGCAACGGCGACAATTTTCTGGTGGCCTGGCTGGACCAGCGCGCAGTGGGCGGGATTACAGGTTCGCGAATTTTTGTGCGTTACGGCGGCCGCTTCGGAAGTTTTGACTCGAATGAATTCCAACTGTCAGGTAGTGTGGTGGCGCCCAAGGCGACACCCGCTTCAGCGCTGGGCGTGGTCAATGCGGCGCTGGTGGCCTGGGTGGATTTCCGATTGGGGGCGCCGCGAATATATGGAAGAATACTAAAAGCTGACAGGAACCCGCTTGTGGGTGAATTCCCTATCTCGACGGCAATCGCGGGCGTTGATCAAGCACATCTGAATATCGCAACCGACCGCCTGAATCGTTTTCGTGTGTCATGGCTGGAGCGGGGTGCAGAGCAGGCAACTATTCAATCAAAATTATATGGTTTGGCTGGTGCGCTTTTGGGAAGCGCGAGTTTTGTTTCAGACCAAACCGGGGTGACGCTTGTGGCGTTTGACGCCGCCAGTGACAGTTCGGGGAACTTCTATCTGCTGTGGCAGGGAGTCGAAGCCGATGGGACGCGACGATTGTTTTTGAGCGCGCGTGATGTCAATGGCGCCAGCCGCGCTCCGACTATTGAAGTGACAGATAACGCATTCGCAGGGCCAACAGACCCGACGGTGTCAGTTGACGCCGAGGGATTCGTACTGACAGCCTGGATTGACCGACGGGGACCGACACGGCGCCTGTTCACCCAGTTGTACGCCTCTTCGCTGATCCCTCAAGGGTCGAACCAGCCGGTGTCGTTGGCTGCTGCGCCATCAATGTTTGCTCCTGTGGCGCTGGCCGCGCGCGGGCGCAGTTGGTTTGCCTGGCATGACGCGCGCAGCGGTGGCAGCAACGTGTATCTGACCGGGTATGTGCATTCGACGACGGACGTTGGAGACGACGGGGCGCTGTTGCCGGAACATTTCGCGCTTCAGCAAAACTATCCGAATCCATTTAATCCCACAACACAGATTTCTTTTACGCTTCCCAGAAGTGAGCGTGTTACGCTGATGGTTTACAATATCGCCGGCCAGAAAGTGCGTCTGTTGATTGACGAGAAGCTGTCTTCCGGCCTCCATACAATTGAGTGGAATGGCCGCGATGATCGCGGTTCTTCAGTCTCAAGTGGCATCTACCTCTATCGCCTCTCCGGCGCGAAACTCAGCGCTGCGCGTAAGATGACTTTGTTGAAATAATCCTGCCCACCGAACTGAAATGGGTTCGTTTGGTATATGTTTGTTTTTTTTGGGTGGTTTGTCTCGGCCGGGCTTATGGATGCAGGTGTAGTGAGTGTATTTGTGGGTATGTGTGAGTTCTTGTCTCATCAAATATGTCTTGCGGTGGCATCTGGTGTGGTTTTGTGGCTTTTTTGGTGGAGAAGCGGGTCAAGGATTCACTGGAGTGGGTTCCGTAGCCTGGACCGGGGGAGCAGCGGGAACAATAAGAAACCCACTTGGAAGGTGGGCCACCAGGCCAGGCCACCCCGCCGAAAAATGTGATGCAGATTCCACAGGACCGCTCTACCTGCTACCCGTTTCCTCATAATACAGTTGTTG
>JADFNA010000339.1 GCA_022563625.1 Candidatus Zixiibacteriota bacterium | reverse complement strand
CTGACGGTATTAAGACATTCATGTTCACCGGTGACAACCGGCGGACCGCACAAACAACGGCCGCCGCGCTGGGGATAGAACATGTTGAATCCGAGATTCGCCCCGAGCAAAAACGGGAGCTTGTGCGGGCCCTCTCACGGGTTGGGGAAAATGTGATCATGGTCGGGGACGGAATCAATGACGCTCCCGCGCTGGCCGAAGCGGACATCGGGATCGCAATCGGAGCCGGGTCCGATATTGCAAAACAGTCCGCAGACATTGTGCTGGTCAAATCAGATTTGCGTGCGCTGCTGTCGGCCAGGATGGTGTCACGGCAGACATTCCGTATTATAAAGCAAAATCTCTTCTGGGCGCTGATCTACAATACGCTGGCGATACCGGTCGCCGCCGGTCTGTTCTATCCCGCTTTCGGCTGGTCATTGTCCCCGCAAATCGGGGCGCTGGCCATGGCGCTCTCATCTGTGATGGTCGTACTCAATTCCACCCGTCTGTCGCGCTGGCGGGAGGTGTCCGAGACAGACGGCGCAGAAGCTGAACTGGAGAATTAGCGCAATCAGCGGTGTGTGAAAATAGTGTGGCAAAATAGCGCTCTTTATAATTGTTGTATCTCACTAATGTTTTAGCCGGCATGACAGCGCAAACACACTCGAATTCTTTTTCCCGCGAACGGAAAATCAGCCGCCAATCACTGTTTATATTTATCGGCCTGGCGCTGTTGGCCATCGCGCAGTTGAGCTGGTGGATTATCTTTCAACTTGAGATGATTGATGAACGCTATCAGGAATATCTGTCCTACGTTGACTCCCGGACCGAAGAAATAGTCAGTGGCCTGGCGCCGGATTTTGAGCAGATGCGGGATTTGATGATGATTGATCCGAGCGACATTAAGAGCAGAACATCCCGGGACAGCCTGCGCGCCGCGCTGCGGGACAACCTGTTCATGGGAAATCTCGTGATACAGAGCAACGGGGGAGACACCCTCTTTTCGTTCGGAGAACCGGGTGGTGACGCCGGACTGCGTATGAAAAAGCCGGACATAACGATTTTTATCACACTCGATTTCTCGCATATCAGCCGCCGGGCCAGGCAAGCTGAACCGGCGCTGAACTTTATCCCCCCGCCTATGGATTCGCTCTTTTTCTATCGGCTCGGCAAGAAAAACTTTGTCCCGGACCTCAAACAAAGCGGCGCTTTTGCCAGCCAACACGACAGTACACGCAACATGCTTATTTCCGAAGGCGCATTTTTTGTGGCGCTGACATTGTTCGGGCTGTGGTTAATCTATCGCGCGCTGGTGCGCTCCGTTGAGGCGCGCCGCAGCCAGGAAAACTTCCTGCTGGCAGTGACACATGAACTACGCACGCCGCTCACCTCCGTCCGGCTGGCCCTGCAGGGTATCAGCCGCGGCAAATTGTCCACGGAGAAGACTGTGCGGGCCTACCAGATTATCGACGGCGATCTGGAGCGCCTCGACCGGTTGATTGATGATTTACTGCAGGCCGGCAAGAGCTCAGCGCCGGAGCGGACGCCAGAAACAATTGAGCTGGTGGATTTTGTTAAAAAGTACTTTGAGCGGCGCGCTGAAGAATTCGCAGGCAAAGGTGTGGATTTGGAGATCGCGGGCAGCCCTGTTTCTCTCACCATCAGCGCCTCACCTGATGAACTCGTACGCGCCCTGGATATTGTGGTCGATAACGCGCTTAAATTCAGCCAGGGAACCCCCCGCATCATTGTCACACTCGAACAGCGCGGCGGAAAAACTCTGCTTGCTATCAAAGACCTGGGTATCGGCATTCCTCCCGATGAAACAGCCAGGGTTTTTGACCGTTTCTATCGTGTCGGCAATGAACAGACCAGACGGACGCGCGGGGTGGGACTCGGGTTGTATCTGGCCCGCAGAATCATGCTTGCGGCGGGAGCGGACATATCGATTCATTCTGACGGCCCCGGAAAAGGCGCCTGTGTCACATTCACATTTTCTGATACTGTTATTACTGAGGTTCCATCTACCTCCGGAGTGACAGGAGAGCAGCGCACGTGAAACGAATTCTGATTGTTGAAGATGAACCAAATCTGGCCGACGGACTGGAGATGAATCTCACGGCCGAGGGGTATGAGGTGGCTGTCGCAGAAAACGGAAACGCCGCGCTGGAACTGATTGAACGCATGAGTTTTGATCTGGCGCTGGTAGATGTTATGATGCCGGGTATGGACGGCTTCAGTCTTTGCAAAAAGATTCGTAAAACATCACATCTGCCGATTATCTTTCTCACGGCGCGCAGTCAGGACGAGGACAAAATCAAAGGCCTGGCGCTGGGCGGCGACGATTATCTCACCAAACCGTTTAATCTGGGTGAACTGCTGCAGCGTATTACGTCGATTTTTCGGCGCATGAGCTGGGAAAGCGCCAGCGAAACCGGCAGAAAAATACTCACATTCGCCGACAGTGAACTAAACCTTGAAACACTGAAAGCGACCGGGCCCGGCGGAGAAACGTTTCTGTCTCATCGGGAAGCGATGGCGCTCAAGTTTCTCTACGAACGCCGCGGACAATCGGTCAGCCGGGACATGCTGCTCGATGGCGTCTGGGGGTATCGCGCGTATCCCTCGACGCGAACAGTTGACAATTTCATTCTCCGTCTGAGAAAAATATTCGAATCTGATCCGGCCAACCCGACCGTCATAAAAAGCATTCGAGGTGTTGGCTATATGCTAGACGCATGACGATTTCAGGCGCTGATGCTGATCGCCAGGAGTATCTTATCCTCGGTCTCGGTAATGTCGGGTCCAAATACTGCCAGAGCCGACACAACATTGGATTTGATGTCATTGATTCAGTCGCCGCCCGCCTGAAACTGCGGTTCATTCCCGGCCCGGGTGACTATTACGTTTCCAAAGCCAATCAGGCCAGCTCGGGCCCGTGGTGGCGCCGCCTGCTCGGACTGGCTTCCACGCCAAGCGCCTCACCGGGCTCAGGATCCGCCTCCGATTATCCTGAACGACCGGGATTGCAACATGCGCTGTTGTTCAAACCAACAACATTCATGAATCGCTCAGGACAGGCAGCAAGGCAAATCCTCGAACGCTATGATTACCCCGCC
>JADFNA010000338.1 GCA_022563625.1 Candidatus Zixiibacteriota bacterium | reverse complement strand
AGACTGAACTAGGTGGATTGCTCAAGTCGTTGGCTTACTTGGTGTTGGTGCGTAATTTGTTCAATTACAAGGAGTTGCGTAGACACCTCATAAAGACCGCAGGGGTTCTGCCCTACGCTCGACGTTCAGCATAAACTCCGAAAAGCAATGCCTACTTCTTCTTGCTCTTTCGTTTTTGGCGATCGTGGTCGTAAATAATAGAAAGTAATTTGTTACGCTCATATTCAGAGTCAATGCTGTCCACGGCATCGAGGAATGATTCATAGAGTTCGTCATCATCCAGACAAAACGGCGCCAGTCCCTCGAGGATTTGCCCTTTCTCATAGCCGGAATCCATGCGCTCCACAACCCGCAGTATATGCCCGATCAGCGCCGGGTCAGTTTCTTCGTCAATATCCAGCCGTTCGAGTACGCGGCGGGTTTCATAGTCAGAGTCCAGATCAGACAGCGCAGCGACATAGGCTTCAAATAACTTCGGACTCCCGGTGCAGAAACGCGCCATATGGGTCAGGAGTTCGGCGAGTTCATAGTCCGAATCAATTGTGGCGGCTATCTCCAGGACAGTCAGCGCCAGGCCTTCAGTGAGAGTCCGGCGCGAAGTAATTTCGTCAAGTACACGCCGTTTTTCGTAGTTCGAATCAATGTCCCTGATAGCTTCAACATAGACAATCAGCAGGCTGTCGTCGTCCTCAGCGCTGCGGTACATGTCGAGCAAAAATTCCGCACGCTCATAATCAGAATCAATTGACCTGGACATTTTGAGCGCCGCCAGAGCAATCTTTCTGCTCAGGTTTTTGCGGTCGGTTATGAACGACAGTACACGGCGTTTTTCATAGTCGGAATCAATGTCGTCCAGCGCCAGCATGTAAGCGTCAATTACATCACCTTCTTCAAGCCCGCTGCGTGCTATTTCACCCAGCAGTTCGGCGCGCTCATAGTCGGAATCGATTACGCGGGCGATCTCCAGAAGCGCCAGGCGCAGATCAGAGGAAAGGTCTTTGCGCACAATTATCGGGGTCAGCGCGCGGCGCTTTTCATAATCAGAATCTATTCGCCCGACCGCCTCAACATACGCCATGCGCGTCTTTTTGTCTTCCAGCCATGATTCATCAATTCCCGAAAGTATTTCGGCGCGCTCATAGTCGGAGTCTATTTCACGCGTGATGTGTTCAAGCAGCCGGATACGCTGGTCGGAATTCATCTCGGACTGGTCCATCAGCGCCGCATAGTACCTGCGTGTCGCATAGCCGGAGCGGATCTCCTCAATTTCATCCACAACGGCGTCAACACCGCCGGATTCCAGGATGCGTTCAACCCGCTGTTCGGCGCCAATTCCAGTGTTGCGAATTGCCCGAAGGACCATCTTACTGATCCACTCGCGGGCGTCATCATCAATTTCAGTGCGTCGGCCGTCACGATAAAATACTCTTTCCAGTCCACCCTGGCCGTCATCAGCGACTTCGTATTCCCGGTCATCGCCACGATAGCGTTCGCGAATTATCAGATAGCCGTCATCGGAAAGGCCAATCACATCGTCGTCATCCTCGCTGAATACAATCCTCCCGCGGGCACGCATTTGTACGCGATGTCCCCGGTCGGACCATGAGTAGGTGATTTCGCCGTCACCACCGTCGACAATAAAGTCACCTCTGATCGAGGTCTGTCCACTTGAGAATGACCAACTGTCAAATCCGCTTGACGAACTCGCCCGTGGAGCGCGCGGCGGATGCGGGGAGCGCAGGGAGAGTGATGATCCGGACGGCCCACTAAAGTTACCGGATGGGCGTGGGGCTGTATAAGCTCTTTCATTATCAGTATCATACAAGTAACTGTATTGGTATCCGTAACCAGATTCCGGCGGGGCATAGAGGACTGGGGATAATGTGGGACCGTTTGGCGCTATGACATACATTTGCGGAGTGACAGGTGCAACACCGGTGTTCCCTTTGATAGAATTCAGATTCTGATTCAATTGTTTTATTTCACGCTCAAGCTGGCGGCGCGCTCTGGCAAGTTTACCGGGAATGGTATTTTCGATAGCGCCTTCATAAATCTTTTGATAGCGTGACTCCAATTCCCGCCAACGGGAGGCAGACCGTGAAAATTCATCCTGGCCACGCCTGGAAGAAAATTTGCGCTGCTTGCTTAACTGCTTGAGTAATTTTCGATATGTTTTCTCCAGTGAAGCCTGTCCGTCTCCTGTTTCATGTGAAATCACCACAGACCCGTTCGGAAGGGTTATGACAGTTTCCGAGATCACGCTTGGAACATACAGCAATTCCGACCCGGTTAGCGCCGGTCCGAGATACACAGCAGGGACTATCGCCGAGTTTATGGAAGTCTCAACTTGATTGTCCCCTGATCTTTTTGTTAGATCACTTTCGGTCAATCCACTTTCGTTTTGTTCCCTGTCCGAAACCGGATACTCTATGGCCACAACTGAAGGAGTAAAGATGAATTGCATCAGCGCTCCCGCAAGCAGAAGCAAAGCGCCGGCGACGACAGCGCGCGAGGCGGCGGCGCCAAGATGTAATCTTCCGGCCAGAATGCGTTCGACACGCCGCACAAGCCTCTTCCTGGTCAAAAACGCTCCGGCGGCCATCGAAACATGACGGGGGGCGAGTGTCAATTCGGCCAGATGGGTCAGGCAGGAGGCATAGCCGGTTGTGATTCCCGTGAACCGCACCACGGCGTCGTCACAGGCCAATTCGCGTTCAGTGTCGAGCCGCCGCGAGATCAAAAGAACCGCCGGATGAAAGAAAAAGAGCGCCTGCGCCAGTCTTTGAAACAGAACAGAGAAATCGTCAAAGCGCTTTAGATGCGCCAGTTCATGCAGCGCAATCTGGTCCAGCTCTGATTCGCTCAGGCTGCCCTCCAACGCCCGGGGAAATATAATCGCCGGTTTGAAAAGTCCGGTGGCCAGGGGCATGCCGACCTTATCCGAAGAGAGAAATCTAACTTTACGCTTGACCCCGCAGGCGGCCGCAAGTGATCTGAAACGCTCCTCCATCCACAGCGGTAACGCTCTTGCGGTTATGCGCAAGCGGCGCAGGTACAGGTAACTGGTCAGAAGGCGGATGAGGAGAAATATTGAGACAAAG
>JADFNA010000337.1 GCA_022563625.1 Candidatus Zixiibacteriota bacterium | reverse complement strand
TCAAGAATGTCACTATCGCGCCTGCGCCGCTGTGGATGAAAGCGCGCCTGCTGGCTTCGGGTGTCACTCCGATAAACAATGTAGTCGATATCACCAACTACGTTTTGCTGGAAACCGGCCAGCCGCTGCATGCGTTCGACCTGAGTCACTTTCAAACAGGTAAGGTCGTGGTCAAACGCGCTTCTGGAAAGCAAGAGTATGTGACGCTTGATGAAATAGAGCGGGAAATAGATGAATCAGCTCTGATGATCACCAACGGAACTGAGTATCTGGCCGTCGGCGGAGTCATGGGCGGGCTGAAAAGCTCAATCACGGAAGAGACAACTGATGTGCTGTTGGAGTCAGCCTATTTTGATCCGTCCTCAATTCGCAAATCCCGCCGCAAACTGGGGATTTCCACTGACGCCTCGGCGCTCTTTGAGCGCGGGGTGGACCCCAACGGCGCCATGAGGGCAATCGACCGGGCCGCGCAGTTGATGGGCGAAATCACCGGGGGTTCGGTATTGCGGGGCGCAGTGGATAATTATGCCAGGAAAATAGAACCGCTGACAATCAGCCTCCGACCTTCACGCTGTAATCAAATTCTCGGTACGCAAATTAGCTCGACTGAGATGGCCTCGATACTAAAGGGGCTGGAGTTCGAGGTCAGCGGTGATGATCAGCTTACGGTAACAGTCCCGACATTCCGCCCGGACATTGAACGCGAAATCGACCTGATCGAGGAAATAGCCCGTATCTATGGGCTGGAAAATATCCCGACGACGAGCGGCTATCTGGCCTATGCCGATCAGGGGGAGAGCGGCGAATTCCGTGAGCGCGCTCAAACTCTGCGGGAAATCCGCGAGACATTTTTGGCCTGCGGGTATGATGAAGTCCTTGGCTCCGGGCTGGCAGAGGAGAAATTGCTGGAGGAGATAGACCCCGGCCGCCCGCGAATTTTGCTGGAAAACCCCGTTTCCGATGAATTCGCCGCCATGCGAAACTCACTATTATATTCACTGCTGGCCGCGGCAAGAACTAATATAACCCATCAGGTCACCAGTATTCAGCTCTTTGAAGTCGGGGCCATTTATGGACCCTCGATTGCCGCTGAGTTCCATGAGAGACAGACTATCGGGGCGCTTGTATCTGGCAAAACGAAGCCATTCTGGCGTGCCGGAGAACAGTCTCCGCTGGATTACTATAATTTGAAGGGGGCGCTGGATCAGATAGCCCGACAGGCGCGACTCAAGCCGCTTTCGATAACTCCGGCCAAGCTGCCGGCGTTTGCTCCGGGGGCAGGATATAACCTGACCTGTGACAAGCGGCCGGTTGGACGTCTTGGCCAGATTTCGACCGCGATCGCCAGACTATTTGACATCAAATCGCCCGTGTTCGCTCTTGAACTGGATTTCGAGACGCTGCTGATGGGGCGCCTTAGCCTGAGTGACTATCATGCGGTCCCGCGTTTTCCCTCCTCGTCGCGGGATATTTCAATGATTCTGGAAGAATCAACCTCGATTGGAACTCTTCTGGAAGGTATACAGGCCAGGGGCGAGGGGTTGATTGAAGGGGTTGACCTGTTCGACCTGTTCCGCGGCGAGCAGATACCAAGGGGAAAGAAATCCGCCGCGATTTCAATCCGCTTTCGGTCCGCTGAGAAAAGTTTGGAATCTTCCGAAGTCGATGGTTTACAACAGAAAATTATCACTTATCTTAAGCATGAGTTTAAGGCGGAGATCCGGGACCACTAACCTCTCACTCTCTCAGTTTGCGCTATGCCCCAGGCGGATTATCTCAAACGACTTGAAGACAAAGTAAACCGGGCTATCGAACATATCGAGAAGCTCACCGTTGAAAACGAGCGCCTGACAGAAGAAAACAATCATCTTCAGGATTCCCTGCGGGTTTGCCAGAATCATCTTACGCAAGGCCGTCTCGAAGAGAGTGAGCGCACCGGACGCGCGCGGGAAAAATTACGCTCGATTCTCTACAAGATCGACTCGCTCAACAACTTAGAATAATCAGATAAAGCCATCTATCTTGCCTGTCTGTGGGGTTTTAGCCTTGACAGGGGACAGATAAAACGCATACCCTGAATCAGCTTGAGAAAGAGCATGTGTGGATAGAAATCCGACACCATTCTCTTTCAGTGATTTAGGCTCAACCCTGTGGTTAGCGGGCCGGTGTTCAAATTGGCCATGCAAGACGGGGTTGTTCAGATGGGATTCCAGCCGGTGATCAGACAGAAAATGGCTGGAAACGGTTTTTGAGCGCCGGAACGTGAATAGCCCCGGTGTCAAAGGCCGCATGAGTGGGAACTTGACAGGTTTGCAAGACAACAAGAGATCGACATCCTCGAAGAATGATACGACCCGTGTGGTCAAAATTCTTGGACGAGAATATCCGTTGCGCGGCGCTGAAGATTGTGATCGCATCGTTCGGGTAGCCGAGTATGTGGACGCGAAAATGAAGCAGATCGCCGAAATTTCGAAACTGTCCTCGCACAGCGACATCGCTGTATTGGCCGCTTTGAACATCACTAACGAACTGTTTGAAATCAACTTCAGTGTCAATCAGACAACGGACGATCTCGAAGAACGCGCGCAGACAATTCTTATGAAGCTCGAAGAATCACTTCCGGCCTTGGAAGTTGTTTCGGAAGCAAACTGAGCGGCGTTTTACCTCTGTTCTTGCACATACGTATTCCACACGCGCCATCTCTTTCTCCAGCGTAAAGCTAATCTGTTCACTCTTGGTGGGCGTGTTCCGCCCGGGAGAAAAATATGTCCGATCAGATATTATGGGTAGTGGTATCCGCAGCCGCGGCGGTTGTTGGAATGTTTATTGGGTGGTTTTTGGCCCGAAACCTCGGCTTAAAGAAAATCTCGAATGCAAGCGCCGAAGCCCGGCGGCTGGTGTCGGAGGCGGAAAAAGAAGCCACG
The DNA here is from genome assembly GCA_022563625.1 of Candidatus Zixiibacteriota bacterium. Lineage (GTDB taxonomy): Bacteria > Zixibacteria > MSB-5A5 > GN15 > JACZUZ01 > JADFNA01. The sequence continues at coordinate 179 of JADFNA010000337.1, read as the reverse complement.
ATTCTCCGCAAAGAGGCAGTGTTAGAGGCCAAGGAAAAATGGTACAAGCAAAAAGCCGAACTGGAGAAAGAGACACTCGAGAAAAAGGCCCTGGCCGACGACCTTCTCAAGAGCGCCCGCGACCGCGAGGTGGAATTGAATCGCAAGGTCGATCTGCTGACCCGCAAAGAGCGCGATCT
>JADFNA010000336.1 GCA_022563625.1 Candidatus Zixiibacteriota bacterium | reverse complement strand
ACGCTCCGACATAGAGATCTTCACCGAATACAGGACAAGAGGACACAAGCCGGCAAAGCCACGCGGGCGATAAGCGCTTGAAACGAAACCAACGCAAAACTCTCATTCAAATTGGACCAAAGATGGCTCGGCTCTTTCTGACCTGCCCCACCAACTTCGGTCCATTTCAAGGGTGAGTATCTTGACTGATTTGAGGCGCTCCCCCACTTCAGCGGGATTCCCCGGACAGTCGGACGGCATCACACATATGCGAAAGGAATAACTCATGCCAAACATCAAACATGGCGGTTGGCTGACCATCTTGTTTCTAACTCTGCTCACCGCTTCCGCAGCTCAATCACAGTATCCACCCTTATATGTCTTCACCGGCGAGGCGGTGGACGACATGTTCGGCTATTCCGTTTCCGGCGCCGGTGATGTCAACAACGACGGGTTTGCTGATCTGATCGTCGGAGCATTCCAGAATGACGCGGGCGGAAACGAGGCTGGCCGCGCCTATGTCTATTCCGGGAGGACTGGAGGGCTGTTGCATACTTTCACCGGCGAGGCAGTGGGTGACGTGTTCGGCGGCTCCGTTTCCGGGGCCGGGGACGTCAACAACGACGGGTTTGCCGATCTGATCGTCGGAGCCTTTAATAACGACGCAGGCGGAAACAGCGCCGGCCGGGCGTACGTCTATTCCGGGCAGACAGGAGCGCTGTTACACACCTTCACCGCCGAGGCGGCGGACGATTGGTTCGGCGTTTCCGTTTCCGGGGCAGGGGATGTCAACAACGACGGGTTTGCTGATCTGATCGTCGGGGCGTGGACGAATGACGCGGGCGGAAGCGACGCCGGCCGGGCCTATGTGTACTCCGGGCAAACAGGAACGCTGTTGCACACCTTCACTGGAGAGGCGGCGAGCGACGTTTTCGGCTTTTCCGTTTCCGGAGCCGGGGACGTAAACAACGACGGGTTTGCTGATCTAATCGTTGGGGCCATCCTTAACGACGCCGGTGGAAGCGACGCTGGCCCCGGGCGTATGTCTACTCCTACATGTGCTGTAACCTGGCCGGTGACGCCAACAACGACGGCTCGGTCAATATCTCCGACCTGACATTTCTCGTCGCTCGTATTTTTGCGGGTGGAACGGCGCCCGGATGTTGTGGGGAAGGTGACGCGGACGATTCAGGGGGAGTCAATATCGCTGACGTTACTTTCTTGATCGCACGTATATTCGCCGGTGGCCCAGCGCCACTCTGCGGCCCGGCCGGTATGGGGTGTTGAACAGACTTGCGGCATTGACAATTTGTTCTTCTTTACCGCTGGCCCCATTGAGCCGATGCCGGCAAAGTTGTCGTAGAATGGAACGCAGCGCAGTACGCATCCGGTGTATATTTTTACAAGGCGAGCGCCGGCTCATTTTCTCAAACAAGGAAGATGACGCTTCTTAAATAGAAATCTCACAAACCCCTTCACGCCCCCTCCCCACCGAGACAAAAACCCTGGAACCACAGCGATTCCGGGGTTTTTCGTATGCGTGGATTTTTGCGTAATGTGGGCCAAATGGCGCTTTTGTCCCCTCATCTAATCTTGTTTGAGGGTACTTACAAATGTGCCACTTTCGGCTTGCCTTCCACTCAGAACCCGCTATATTCCCTAACGAAAAACGAGATTGACCGAGCCTGGTGGGCCTTGGTGGGCTATTCCAGCGCCTCAGTCAACCATACAATAGAAAGGTTTTCATCATGCACAAGGCGCGTTCTAACTGGCCTTCGGGAATTATTGCCGGAGTTATGGGTTCGTTATTGTTTATTTCATCTGTCATCGGACAAGTACCCGGTGCGACGCCAGATACAGTAAAGCTAAGAATTCTGGACATTATTCCAGAGCCGGTGCCGACGTTTTCAGTTGAGATTCTAGTCTCACTTGATTCGGCCCTCAGCGGCGGTGTTCTTGGGTTTTCCTGGAGCGACACGGCGAATTGGCGTTACGATAGTGTCCAATTCGGTCCAGGTTTGCTGGCCTGGCCGATTCATCTTTCGACACCCGTTGCCTTGGCCAACAGCATAGGCAAAGTGCTAATCGGCGGTGCTGACTTCGGCTTTGCTCCTTTTCCACCGGGGCCGGATCAACCCTGGGCTACCATTTTCTTTAGTCTTAAGAGTGGAGGATCAATCTCAGATACACCAGTAGTGATTGATTCATCATTTGTCCCACCCGGCGGTGACTTTGTGTTGATTTACAACGGCAGCGGAACGGTGGTTTTTCCAAATTTTATTGGTCCTCTCACAATTAATATTGGTTCGCTTTTCAATGATACAGATGAAGATGGCATCGGTTGCGCAGGCGGCGCAGGGAATGCCTTGCAGTTCGACGGAAACGACGAAGTCGTCATCCCGCATGACACTTCCTTGAGCTTTGCTGTTGGGGCGAACTTTACGATGGAGTTATGGATGAACCCATCAGATACATCAGGCATTATACACATCATGGGAAAGCGAATTTCAGCGGCGACTCAATGTGAAAATGTTGAGTACCAACTGGCGCTAGACGACGGTCAGCCAACAAGCCTACAATTTGGCACAAGTCCAAGTAATTTGAATATCAAGCTCTATTCGACATCGTTTGTGACGCCTGGTACATGGGTGCACGTTGCTGTGACGTATGACGGAACCACCCTTCGCATGTATCTAGATGGTGTTTTGAATGCGTCCAGAGTTGATCCATTCGGACAGCCGAATTTGGCCGATCTCAAAATTGGAGCATCAGCTAACTGTGGCAATTCATTTGAGGGGCAAATTGATGAAGTAAGGATATGGAAACTTACGCGCAGCGCTAGTGATATCGCCCAACATTACAACCAGACAGTTAACCCAAGCGCTCCGGGTCTGGTCGGATATTGGAATTTTGATGAGGACATTTCTGATCAGAATGTTATTGATGTTTCCGGATCTAGCAACAACGGAACACTTGGATTTAATAATGGAATTGGTGGCGATGATCCGCTTAGAGTGCTCTCAACAGTCCCGATAGTTGGCGGCCCAACGTGTGTTCGAATTGTCGATCTCGACATCAAACCGCGTTCATGCCCTAATCCATTGAACGTGAACAACAAAGGTGTTCTCCC
>JADFNA010000335.1 GCA_022563625.1 Candidatus Zixiibacteriota bacterium | reverse complement strand
ACAATCAGCCTCAACGCGCCCATGCCTGCCTTTTTACGCAATCCGGCAAATAGCGACTTGCCTAGCGGGGCGCCAACACGTTTGCTGAAACTTGCGAACTGATATAATATGGCAAAAAGCGCCCTCCGAACAAACGGCGCCTGCTTGATCTTGCGCTCAAATCCCCGCCGCATCTTCTCAAAAAGCAGTGGTACGCCAACCAGGATGGTGATCTCATTATTACGTAAGTCCTCAACCAAACTGGGCGCCGCCAGAGAGCGGGCATAGGTGATTGAGGCGCCGGCTGCCAGAGCTGTCAGAAACCCTGCTGTGCATTCATAAACATGCGACAGCGGCAAAACAGAGAGAAATCTATCACGAGGAGAAAACTCCAACGCCCGGAAAATACTCTCGATGTTGGAGCTGATATTCCTGTGGGTCAATTGGACCGCTTTCGGCTTTCCGGTTGTTCCAGACGTGAAAATCAGCGCGGCTGTCTGGTCAGGGTCTATCTGCGTACATGTATATGGCTGGAATGCGAGCAGTTTCACGAATGAATGGCCATCAGAATCAGCGTCGTCAATAGTGATAACCGTTATGTCCGGCAGACTCTCATGCAGCCGCTTCTGTAATGGATTGAGGAATTTGGAGGAAATAATAATCGCTGTAGGACAACTCTCTTGCAGGAGAGTCATATGCTCCTCCGGTTTGAGCAGCGCATCCAACGGGACAACTGTTGCTCCGGCTGACAGAATTGCCAGGTAGCTGATCGCCCATTCGGGCCGGTTTTCAGACAGAAGCGCCACACACTCCCCGCGCCGCACACCCAGAGAGTTGAGTCCACCGGCCACGGCGCCGATTCGTCTTCCGAGTTCAGCATAGCTGATCCGCTCCCCTTCGCCGCCATCGGCAATCAGAGCGCTTTGATCCGCGCCTGAACGCCGAATAGACCCGTCGATCAGATCTGGTATCGTTCCGGCCAGCGCGGCCTGTTCTGTTGCAACTTGCGCCATAGTACAGATAATATAGATGATTTTAATATGAATTGCGAGAGAGCGCGGCGCTGACCCTTTTCGATCACCGCACAAAAAAAAACGGGCCGCCCGAAATGGACGGCCCGTATCAGCAAGCGAACTCTCAAGCGAGGCTTGCTCCCTTTGAAATCAATACTAATGAATAATCGTAACTGATTCAGTCAGCACCAAACCGCCGCCGCGCGGATCAGTATCGACAACACTGATAGTGACCTTGTCAATTGCCGGATCAACCGGGGCGGTGAAGACGAAGCCGGAGACTTCGCCGTACTTGTTGGTTCTCAACGTCCCATTCGTAATCGTTCCGGAAGAGGCGCTGGCGATCAGCGTATGTCCACCGAGCGGATTTCCGAAACGGTCCTGAATAGTAGCTCCGAACGGCGCTGCCTGGCCTTCATCCATCGTGCCTTTGAGCTCATCAATGCTCGAATTTTTGGAATAACTGTCATCTGTCAAAAGATTGACTGTAGATGTTATCGATGCATCCTCGAGAGAAAATGTCACAGTTGCGACTGCGCCAATACCATCGTCAATACCCAAGGGTAATGAATGGTCGCGTGTAAGTGGACCCAGACGCGTAATAGTTGCATCGACATACGACCCGAGGCATTGACCTTCACTTAGGTCTGTTCCGATTGTTACGAATGTTTCCCGGTGGTCCATTATCAGGCCATTAATTACCGAGTTGTTATTTATATCGGTCAAGAAAATGGTAAAGAAAGCTTTGTCCTCACCGTCCACATTCAGAGAAAGCGGAAATCCGCTGAGACTGATGTTTCTCACTCGATCAGAATTGATGAACATCACCGAATCACGCACAGTCCCCCCGGAAGTTTCGGCGTAGACCCAGATATCTCCGTCGTGACCGGTAGTGTTGTATCCCGAAATCCAAACTGAAGTCGCAACACCCATTTCATCAACGGTTGGTCCCTGATGTGCCACAATTTGCCCTTCGTCGGTGGTGAACCAGACAGCAGTTGAATCGCTGACCGGATTGCGATACACATCGCGTACGACAGCAGTCACACCAACGCGGCCGTTAACCATACGCCACATACATGTATTGCACGTATCCACTCCGACCGTGATTTCGACTGCAGGACCTGCATGCACCATGATCTGAGTCGTGTTCGAAAGAATCGTGCCGACAGTAGCGCGAAATCTAATCGTACCAGACGCCGTTCCGGAAGAAACCGGGGCGATTGCCACGCCCTGTGAATTAGTAATTGCGTTGTACGGACCATAGCCGAGGTTGGCGAGATTTTCACCGCCGCCGGGGCCATCGGTAATCACGAAAATAACAGTAATTCCTTCGGGGATCGAATTGCCGTTTTCATCATAGAGCCAGGCGCGAAGTGTGCTCGTCTCCAACCCACCGGTTTGTTTGACCGCCAGATGAATATCGTCTGCATCAAGCTGGATAGAGTTTACCACGGCATTAGGCGTCAACTGAATAGAGGCTTCAATACCGCCCGTAAATGCGCCGTCATCAACACTGGCGTAAATGTACGCAGTCGAAGCTATGGTGCCGGAGATAAATGTTACAACTGCCTGGCCGGCTCCGCCCGCCACAACTGCGGTTCCAGGAATAGTTCCATATGCATCCCACAACTGGTTGCCATTGGCGTCGAACACCAGAGAGTCAATTCCCGTTGACCAGTATCCATTGCCATCCACATCAACAAATTTTTCGCCGGCGGTAAAACGAACTACAGTGCCATTCGGCGCGAAGTTGCCCAGAGCATCGCGCACAGTGACGGTAACGGTAGCGTTGCTGACGCCGTCGGCCAGAAGCAAGGAGGCGCTGACGTTGATATCGATATTTCCGGACCCTGTCTGTTGGGTGGAATTGATTGTGATTGGAACGCTGGCTCCTGTTCCGCCAGACACGGACGCTGAAATACTGGCCGAACCACTGGTCGTACTGGTGAAGACAGACGCCACCAGGCCGCTGGCGTCAGAGGTGTCCACGCCGGGAGTGAAAAATCCGGCGCTCGAAGGAGTGACGCTGAAAGTAACCACCCGGTCAGCTACCGCGACACCATTTTCCATTACCGTAGCTTGCACCACTGATGTGGCTCCGGAGGTCATGGTAGACGGGCTGG
>JADFNA010000334.1 GCA_022563625.1 Candidatus Zixiibacteriota bacterium | reverse complement strand
CAAAGTCACCGTGAAGGAAGGAGTTGCTCGAAGACCTCGGGTATAATTTTTCTATAGTAAATTCAAAAGTTCAGGAAAACCATCCCAGTCATTTAAAACGGGAGGAAATCGCATTGTTCTTAAGCCGATTAAAAGCGGAGAGTATTAGTGCTGAAAATGATTCTATAATAATAGGGGCAGATACCGTGGTTTGGGTGGATGATAAATCTCTAAACAAACCTTTTGATTTTAATCAGGCCTGTGAAATGCTAAAATTCTTGTCGGGCAGAATGCATGAAGTAATTACCGCTGTAACTCTGAGGCAAAACGAAAAGACACATTCGTTCTACGATCTCACTAAGGTATATTTTGCTGATTTATCGGATAAAAATATTACAGATTATGTCAACGAGTTTCAGCCCTTTGACAAAGCCGGGGCCTACGGCGCGCAAGAGCTTGGATCATTTTTAGTTGACCATATAAACGGTAGTCTGGATACTGTCATCGGATTTCCGCTGGCGCTGGTTGATCGACTGGCAGGACGCCTGCTAGATCAGCTTGACCGGCTCGGCTGGTAGTTTCAGTGACGTTCCACCAGTGACGTTTCAGCCGAACTGACCGGACCAGAATGAGGGAATCCTTTTCTGTCAGGGCCTGACTGGCTTTGCCAGGGCCTGACTCGGGGGATATTGAAAAAGTCTCTCATCGTCTTTGCGGGCGCCCCACCGCTTGCGGTGGGTCTAGCTGACCATAGTGAGAATTCCAACTATCCCACCGCAAGCGGTGGGGCGCCCAAAATTCACGGCTTTCGCGTTTCTAGGAACCGGGTGAAGCGGTTCGCACAGTTTTAATACGACCGGGGTTGGGACTGACTTAAACTGACTGTGAGTCTGACCTGTCGAACAGGCCCGGGGCGGCCGGGGCGCTCAAAAAAGGTACAGGGCAGGGCCGTTTCGACCGATTCATTGTAACAGAGGCTGAAACGCGGACGTACACTAAGAAGGTGAACTGATAGCGCAAATGTTCAAGACCAAAAACCCAGAATCGACGCTCGATACAAACCTGACTATCGGCCAAACTCTGCGCGCTGCGCGTGAGGAGCAGGGGCTGAGCCGGGCCGAGATTTCGCGTGACTGTAAACTGCAGGAACGATTTCTGGAGGCGGTCGAATCCGGCCACACCTGCCAACTACCCTCACACATTTATTTTCGCATGTTCGCGCGCACTTACGCCGAATCTCTTAAACTCGACGCCGACCAGCTCCTGGGACGTCTCTACCCGGAGCTTCCCCAGCCTGAATTCGCCCCGGCCCGCAATCCTGCGGAACACGCTCAACCGCTTGATCCGGATGAAGAACGGCTGGCGCAAGTTCTGACCGGCGATCCGGATGGCCGGCCGAGTACGGCTCCAATCCAACCACCGGCGCCCGCAACACATGCGCCGGGCGGGGTCAATCCATATCCCGTGTCACCGGCCGCCTATGGACAGGCCACAGGCTGGCGTCCTTACAGCGGCGCTCCCGGCGGCTCAAAAACCGGAATGAACATTGGAGTAATGCTCAGCGCCAATCGGGCAGTCGTCTCACGCCTGGCGCTCGGCATTCTGGCTGCAACACTGCTGTTTATCATTGGTAAGTTTGTGGTCATTAATTACGGCCTGGCGCAGCCCTCCCCGGCAGCGCCGGTGGAAGCGGCTGCCGAAACCGCGTTGGAGCAGGCCGGAATCCCCGCCTACCATCCACGGGGTATGCTCGAATTGACGATCCGTGCCTTGGATAAGACGGCCGTGCTGGTCATCGCAGACGGAGATACGCTGTTTGACCGCGAATTGCAGGAGGGTGAAGCGCTCACCTGGAAGTCGAATTATCGCTTCAAGATTAACGTGGCGAACAAGAGTAAGGTAGAAATGTTTATCGGTGGACAAATGCTTAAAGAGCCCTCCGGCGCGGGCAAGACATTGAATCACTTTGAAATAAACCAACTGAACTATCAAGGATTACTGCGGGATGACAGAGAAGTTAAAGCTGGTTCATCCGGCGGCGATTAAGCTGAGAAAAACTCAACCGGGCGCCCGCAGGCGTTTCCTGTACCCCTATGGGGCTTAAATCAATCATCGTCAGTTCCCGATTGGGCTGGCTTAAACGCCAGTCAGAGCCTGAAGAATTTGTCTTTCCTGATGCTATTGCCGAAGGCAAAAACATTCTCATCTGCCTGCCCGAGGGGTTGCGGGAGTTGACTCTGGTCAAGCCCTTCCTGCCGGAACTGGTTGATATTTTCGCCCCGGCAGAGATGTACCTTTTGGCCACACCGGGTTCGCATGTGGCGAATATCTTCCCGCGCAAAGGATATCGCATTCTGGCGCCCGGGTCCGCCCAGCGCACCTGGACCGGCCTGCCCAAAGCCAGCTATATTGAAACCCTGCGGCGCAACAAAATTGACCTGCTGATTGATCTCAACTTGCGCGACAACCCGTTCATTGCTTCGGTGTTGCTTAACTTTGACGACTGTATCAAAATCGGTGTCGGAGACCATCTCGGACAACCGTTCTACAATCTGGAAATCCGCACCTCGTTCCTGCGCGATGAACGCAACATTTACCGTTCCTTCATTGACACAATCGCAAAAATCCGCAACCCGCTGACCAGGGATTTCGCGGGCCAGACCCGCCTGAGCGGATTCTAGGCGCTCCAGCAGGCCCCCCGGGTAATACATTCGCGGTCTCCGTTCGGCGAACTACGGAACACAACCTACAAGTTTATCAACCGGGATGAATGATGTGGGTGTATAATCAACGGTGTTTAATTGTTTTACGCCCTGAAATTCCGTATTTTGTGGTCGTGGCGCCCGGGAGAGGCGCCGGAAATTCTAATAAACCGCTTTCCGGCAGATGATTATTAGATCGTAATTATGCAGCTCAAACATCTCGACATAATCGGATTCAAGTCGTTCCCCGAGCGGACACATATCGAGCTAGTCGATGGTGTGACTGCAATTGTCGGACCAAACGGCTGCGGCAAGACCAATATACTCGATGCCCTGCGCTGGGTGATGGGTGAACAGCGCCCGACGCTGTTACGCGGCGGCAAAATGGAGGATGTCATCTTCAACGGTTCACAGAAGATGAAGCCGCAGGCTATGGCCGAAGTCACGT
>JADFNA010000333.1 GCA_022563625.1 Candidatus Zixiibacteriota bacterium | reverse complement strand
ATTATGGCGACAAGCAGGGCCAGCAAATATACGATTGAATACCCGAAAAAACCGCGCTGGGCGGAGGCCGTTCTGATGCGCATAATTGCAAACGACTTTTGAATCAGAATGGCGCCCAATGTGGCCGCCGACAGGGCATAGATAATCCCGGCCCCGACCAAGAGCAGGGACAGGCTTGTCACAACTGAGGCCGCCGAATAGAAAATTATCCATTTGTAAGTGGCCTGTTCCCCTCGGACAACAGGCAGCATCGGCAGTTTTGCCCGCACATAATCATCTTTGCAGAAAAGCGCCAGCGCCCAAAAATGCGCCGGTGTCCAGAAAAAGACTATCGAGAACAAAAGGAGCGGGGTTACGGTGATCTCACCTGCGACGGCCGCCCAGGCAATCACCGGGGCCATTGCCCCGGCCACGCCGCCAATGACGATGTTTTGGTCGGTGTTCGGTTTGAGATACAGCGTGTAAAACAAACTGTAGAACAAAATGGTCCCGAGCGCCAACAGCGCGCTTAACAGATTAAACACGAAATAGAACAGCGCCACACCGAGTATTCCGATGATAATCGAGAATGTAAATGCGCCAACCAGGGAGATTTTCCCCTGCGGCAGCGGCCGTCGTTTGCTGGTGCGTGTCATCAGTGAATCGATCTTTCGCTCAAAACACTGGTTGAACGCGTTGGCGGACCCGCCCGCCAGGTATAACGCAAACAACACCAATACTAGATCGAGCGGGCGGGACAACATCGATCCTTCGAGAATCATTGCGGCCGACCCGGTAAATATCACCAGCAGCATTATTGTCGGCTTGGTGAGCTGCAAGTAGTCGATCATTTTTTGCATCGTATTTTGATCGGTTGTGTCGTTTGAAGTTACTTTAACGCTCACAGTATTCGATTTACTGGTGTGGTCTGTTTGGTTTTCTGTGGCGGTGTGTGGAAGAACTAATGCGAAGGTCCCGGATCGGATGATTCAATTCTGGAAAGCCGACGGTCCCTGTAACTAATTTGTTTGTAAGCTCTCAATTATGATGATCGCTTTTCGCCGCTTACTCTGACTGGCGAGACGCATGTTATATCCCGCCAAGTTGACCCTGAAAACGAAACCCGTAAGCCTCAGCAAGGCTTTTACCTTGCTCAGCTGTCGGAAAGACGATAGTATTCCATGTGGGGTGTGTCAACAAAATTAGGGGCAATGTTGAAGAAAGTTCACCGATTTTTCGGTCCCCGGTTATGGGGTATTATGGAACTAAGATCAAACTTAAGAGTCCAGCGCCGTTTCGGATTGAGTTTGATAACTAATTACTCTACAATCAGTTAAAATGTACGGAAAGACAGGCTCCCGGCGCGCCACACAACAGTATTTTAGGTCTCTGATGCCCCAGATAGGTCAATCCGACAGCGGTCAATTTGTGAAAAAAGGAGCAAGCGGCCCGGTATTGAAAGAGGAAAAGTCAAAATTTGTGCGCCTGCTGGCCTGGGCTTTGATTGTGACCATAGCCGCAACTCAGGGACTCGCTGACCCTGATGGCGGCGCTTTTGGCCAGGGTGAGGTCAGTCCGCTGGTCAGTTTTCTGGGCGGGCTGCATCCGTTTTCAGTCCACTTCCCAGTAGCTCTGATTTGCGCGGCGGCTTTGTTCGAAACGATATTTTTGATTGGAAAAGCTGAGAACGCCGCGTCGACTGCGTTTCATTGTCTGGCGCTGGGGGCTTCAATTTCGATTTTGTCGGTCATATTGGGATTGATGGCCAGCGAGTCAGGGCCGTTTATTGGCGAAGATGCCGAGACACTTTGGACACACAGATTGTTTGGATTGATTTCATGCGGGTTACTGCTTTTGACGACATACATTGCGGCGCGCTCGCGGAGGCAAAAAAACCAAAACAATCTGCGAATACTTTACCGCGTACTATTATATCTGACAACCGTGATAGTCTTAATCACGGCGCTATTTGGCTCAAAACTAACCGGCCTGGCGCCGTTTTGAATTCAGATGATTTCGTGCGCGGCAGACCTCCCGGTCTGCCCCCTCTGACGCAATAGTGTTAGTCCAAACAAGACACGCACTACACAACAAGCGCTAAGCCCGTTTGGAACTGCGTCAGCCGCTAACATATGGGCAGACCGGGAGGTCTGCCGCGCACGAAACGCATTGAGATAGCCGCGTCGCTTCGCTTCTCGCAAAAACGATATAGATTTCTTACAAGTCCTTGGGGCAGGTTTCTAGACATTACCTAGACTGCCACAACTCGTGAGCGCCAGAGAAGCGCCCGGCCCTGCAAGGGCCTAGCGCCGGCCGGGGTGGCGGAAGAAGCTGACTATTAGTCCGGCCGATGCGGCCATGACAGAGATGGTGAAGACTTTATGATAGGCGGCGAGTGATTGCGGTGTTCCGGCCGATGACCCGTCGCCTGACCAGTAAACATATAGTGTCGAGGCCAGCGCCACACCGAATGTGATTGATAGCGTGCGCATGGTGGACAGCAGGCCAGAAGCGATTTCGCGTTTGTGCTGTGGCGCTGATCCCATCATGTCCGAACTATTGGGCGTGCCATAGACGCCCATACCAACCCCGAACACGATCAGCGGGACCAACAAGCCCCAGATACCGCCTTCGGGTGTGATTCCTTGCAGCATAAACGCGCCGATAGTGACAATTATCAAACCAATTATAGTCGGGATGCGGGCGCCAATCTTATCCGCGATACGCCCGGAAATAGGCGCGGTCACAAATAGCGCCAGCGGCATAACCGCCAGGACCATACCCGCCTCGCGCGCGCTGTAGCCGAGTTCTCTTTCGACAAAAAATGGAATAAGAACAAATATGCTGGAACTAGCCATGAACACCAAAAAAACCAACGCTACAGATACGGTGAAATTTCTATTCTGGAATATTTCGGCGCCAATTAAACTCAAGCGCTCATATCGTTCGCGCAGGACAAAAATCACACCGGACACGACACTCAACGCCAGCAGCGCATATACGAAATACACACTCACATCATCATGATTGAGTATTTTCAAGCTGTACAGAAACGATCCCAGAAAGACAAAGAAGATCGCGCCGGAGGCCAAGTTAATTTTTTCTTTATGGCGCTTGCTGTCTTTCCAGTCCTCTATTGAGGGAATGATAACAAACGGAATCC
>JADFNA010000332.1 GCA_022563625.1 Candidatus Zixiibacteriota bacterium | reverse complement strand
TGCACTTAGAAACCGAGACTTTAACTGCTGATATCAAATCTCAATTTGTGGTTATCTCCAACCAGCCTAAACTCGGTAGACGCTTTGTCGTAGCCCCGAATGCCGACAATAGTGATGGAATGCTCGACGTTTGCACTCTTACTAATACTGGATCTCTGCCTAATCTCGCGCGAATTTTGTTGAAAATATCGAAGGGTATTCATGAACATGAACCCGGAGTGGAAATTTTTCGAGCCCGAAGTATAAACATTCGCACGGCATTGGACACCACATTTTTCGGTGACGGAGAATTGAAACTTTGCGCGCGTACATTTGATATCAAGGTGATTCCAATCGCTATAAGAATCATATGCCCCGATTGATTCATATTACTCAACACTTGCATCATCACACTCTCAAACCAGATGGTTACTAACTTATCGCTGAGTAGTAAGTAATCACTAATACTTCCTTAAGTCGAATCCTAAGTGCCGCTGTAAGCCTCTGTTGGCGTGAGTATTACGAGAATTGCGTGGCTCTGGCCACAAGTGGCACAGTCGTTGCTATTGAGTTTTTCGGAAAACAATGAGGTTAGATGAAATGAAACAAACAGAACCAGAAAACTTAGTGATGCCAACAGACAGTGCCCAGATAGCGTTCATTGGTTTTGTCTATCGCATGCGAATCTATTTCCGTGAAATGTTTCCGCTGCTGATAAGAATCACAAACGCTACCCTGCTCTTCGTGAGTTTTGCTGTCATGCTTGGAATAGTCTGTGACTTATCAATCAAGTTCGATTGGCGACTCTATTTCTTAGGTAGTTTTAACGCCTTTGCAATCGCGCTGATTCTGCGCTTAATGGACGAACTCAAGGATAGAGACATCGACCGCAGTCTTTTCAGTGAAAGACCGGTTCCATCCGGTCGAGTAAAGGAAACAGACATCAAGTTCTGCCTGGCCTTTGTTGTGGTCATATTCCTAATGTTAAACGCCGTGGCACAGGTTGCTTTCTGGTCGGCTTTCGGACTGCTCGTCTATTGTTGCTTGATGTTCAAGTATTTCTTCTTGCCGGCCAGATTCAAAAGCAAACTTTTGATAAATCTACTGACGCATAATCCTATTATTCCATTACTCTTATTGCACTTTGTTCATTTGATTGGATCGTGGCACTCACTTGACTTTGATGCTCTGATTAAGCCTCAGATTATCCTGCTCGTCTTTATGTACTGGGGTCTGTTTCTGTCCTGGGAAATCTGTCGAAAAATCCGCTACCAACACGAGGAAAACGAATATGTAACTTATTCACGACTTTTGGGACGCACATCAACAATTCTGGCAGTAGGCCTGGTTAATAAGTTCAGTCTTGCTGCTGGTCTCTGGATTTCATTCCACTATGGCTTATCACAGATCTATGATGTCATTCTCATTGCCGGCTTCGCAATCCCGGCAATTTCATACACGCAGTTTTTAAGACATAAACTTGACAACAGCAAACAGCTCAAAACTTCTGCCGAACTGTACGCCTTCGTTGTTATGCTGGCACCGCTGCTTAACATCGTCGTGGAAGGAGTGGCTCATTATGTTTCCTCTTAAGAATGGTGTCTGGTGTAGTGAAACGTGGTCTCCGTTTGCCACCAGAAACAAAGTCGGCGGAAAAGCACAGAACCTCTACCGGCTGAAACGAGCAGGTCATAACGTGCCTCGCTGGTTGGTTGTGTCAACGGATGTTTTTGAAGAAGCAACTGCGACAATCAACCAAGAGATTCAGTGCCTGCTTGACAGCATTGACTTCAACAATAGTGAGTCGGTCACAGAAGCTTCGGCAAGAATAGGCAAACTCTATAGAGAAGTTACCTTCCCCGAAGAGACCAAAGAACGGCTGCAGACGTTGCTCAAATCTTACTTTGCAGATGGAACTGCCTTGGCAGTGAGATCATCCGTGGTGGATGAAGATTCCGTCACGGACTCATTTGCCGGACAGATGGACAGTTTTCTCAATACTCCACCCGTACATGTGCTTGACACTATCAAAGAGGTCTGGGCTTCGGCCTATTCAGCTCGATCGCTTTGCTATCGTCACCATAAAGGGTTAAATTTCAGGTCGATAAAGACTGCCGTAATTATTCAAGAGATGGTTCAGTCGGCTCGAGCCGGAGTAATGTTCACCAGTGACCCTCAAACTAAAAATCAGACGTGTGTTATTTCGGCCGCGTGGGGGCTCGGCGAAGGCGTTGTAAACGGCAGCGCCGATACAGATACTTATCGCATTAACGGCAATTCTAACCAGATTAGCCGCATACCACGTGGAAAAGAACATCTCATTTTGAGCAACGGCAATTCGAACGGTAATGGCAGCTCAAATAGTAACGGTCACAAGACAAATTCTAATGGTCATCAGAATGGCTTCATACTTAAAGACAAGGAAGTGCGTCGTCTAAGTGCTGTAGGAAGGAAGATCGAGCATTATTTCCGACGTCCACAGGACATCGAATGGGCCTTTGACTGTCG
The DNA here is from genome assembly GCA_022563625.1 of Candidatus Zixiibacteriota bacterium. Taxonomy (GTDB): domain Bacteria; phylum Zixibacteria; class MSB-5A5; order GN15; family JACZUZ01; genus JADFNA01. Next base: position 664 of record JADFNA010000332.1, on the reverse strand, counting down.
CGGCCATCTGTTCATCCTTCAGTCCCGACCGATTGTTTTCAATTCACAGCAGACAGAGCAGTCTAATGTGACGGTCTGGGATAACTCGAATATCGTAGAAAGTTATCCGGGATTAACATTGCCGCTCACTTTCAGTTTTATCAGACAGTGCTATGAAATCAGCTTCCGCAAAGCGACAATGGGATTCTTGATCAAGCGCAAAGAACTAAACAAGCATCTGCACATTTTTGGGAACATGATCGGTCTGCTCAATGGCCGTGTTTATTACTGTTTGCTTAACTGGTACAGGATGTTGTCATTCTTGCCCGGCTTCAAAAAGCACAAGGTCGCCTGGGATCAAATGATCGGCATTTCAAAAAAAGAAGCCTATGCGCCGAATCGTCTGTCCATGATAAATAAGGTCTACGCCCTGTTGGTGGTAATCTTTCGACTGCTAACAGTGAAGCTGAACGCCAGGAGGTTTTTCAAAAACTTCGACAGGGTCTATTATGAAACGCGACAGCTGGACTTTAATTCTAAAACTGAAGAGCAACTTATCGCTGATTATGATTACCTCAGGACACAATACTCTAAGAAATGGCACCTGACCCTGTACAACGACTTCTGTGCAATGAAGTATTATGACTGGCTCAAACGCATGTGTCAAAAGGGGACCCCCAAGAGT
>JADFNA010000331.1 GCA_022563625.1 Candidatus Zixiibacteriota bacterium | reverse complement strand
GTGACATAGGGAATATCTTCATCATCCTGTAATACTCTAATGGTCGTTTGCCAGGTGTTGAGCCTGTCTCCATTTGTGTACTCAATTTCTACCTTAATCGAACCCATTTCTTCTGCAAAGGATAGGGTTGAACCCGTAATGGCAAAGAAAAAAACTAGTATGGATACTAACAAAAATTTGGAGCTCATCAGTTTGAAATTATTTTCTCCCCGTTCATCGCTGTAGATTCGCATGTAGACGGTTAGCGGCTCCCAGTTTCCATTCTGACGGTGGGTCGCCCGGGTCTCACAGCGCAGAACGGCGCGGCGCTCCGGTTTGTAACGCACCGGAGTGACCCGCAGGCGGCGATCGGAAATCCGCCAGATGTCCTCCGGATATCTATCATACCATTCATACAGCAGACGTTGAATTTTCTTTGAGTCAGAAAGAATCCGCAGTCCTTCAAGCAGGCAATCATTGGGGAAGAAATACAAGATAGCGCGCTCTTTGTTGAGAATGAGTGATGACGGCAGCCCTGGCGCCAGCACCCAGCGATGGGCGTCTTCCTTTAGTTTTGCCCTGTCAAAATCCCCTTCTGTATAAACTTTTCCATAGGCAAGTATTTCATCTGACCCGCCGTTGGCGATGCGATAGGCAACGAGGCAGTTCGTACCGGGCTTATAGCGGACATAAGAAATCTCGAAGTCCTTTATCGAATCAACCGGGCGCCCGAGGTGTGTGGCCAGATGTGCGCCCATGTGTTCGGTGGAGAGCAGGCTCTGCAGTCCCGGAAGCGCCGGATCATGCGGCGCTTCATCACGCACAACGCGCCGCGCCTGTGGCCCTCGCCCCGGACCGCTGTTCGTCAACCTGTCAGTTTCAGCCTGTGTCATTCGACCCTATCCGCTCTCATGCGTTCTTCCTGCGCCACCGCCTGTGGGGCTGTTGTACGGATATATTCCGCAAATGCGCCGCAACTGTTTCGCAATTTATCCGGGGGACCTTCACCTACCAGTGAGCCATCGCGCATAAACACAACGTGATCTGCCAGGTCCAAAAAATGCAAACGGTGAGTGATGATCACTACTGTTCGGTCTTTCCGCAATGACGCTAGCGCCGCCTTTGCCCGCGCCTCGGTGTGGATGTCAAGTCCAGTGGCCGGTTCGTCAAATATCATGACCGGGGTGTCGCGAAGCGCCGCACGGGCAAAACTGATAAGCTGGCGCTGTCCGCCGGAAAGTGTCAGGCCATCTTCACCTAGCAATGTTTCATATCCGTCCGGCAGCTCTTCAATAAACTCATGTGCGGAGGCTTTACGCGCCGCCAGCGTTATTTCTTCTGCTGTAGCGTGAGATTTGCCAAAAGCGATGTTTTCTGCGACAGTGGCGCGAAACAAGAACGTGTTCTGTGTCAACGGCGTCATCCGTTTCCTCAGGCTGCGGACTTTGAAGTCGGTTATGTTTCGCCCGTCAAGCAAAATGGTCCCGGATGATGGTTCGTACAGGCGCAAAAGCAGCTTGGCCAGAGTGGATTTGCCGGCTCCGGTTGGGCCGATGATAAGCGTCGTTTGTTTGGCCGGCAGCCGACACTGAAAATCTCTCAGAGCCTGTTTTCCGCTGTCATACCTGAACGAAACACCGGAAAATTCAAAGCCGCCTTGCATATCGCGCGCGGAGATTGCGTCTGGTTTGTCCCTTACCTCAGGCTCCATGTTCAAGATTTCGATGATTTTTTCTGCGCGTGTGGTTGCCTTGGCGATCTTTGTTGTCAAGCGCGCCACACCTCTCAGGGGGCGGTAGACACCGCGCAAATACGCCAGGAAAATGATCAAATCCCCGGCCGACAAGGCCCCGTCGAGCGCCCGATTCACGCCAATCCACAGCGCCAGAGCTGTCCCGACGGCCGTGATTAACTCGACCGCCCGGGTGTAGCCAGCGGCAAGTTTGGTTGTTTTCAGGTCTGCCCTGGCGTCACTGCTAAGAGACTTGCCGACTATCTTTTCACGCTGTTTTTCCCTGGCATAGCCCTTGATCTGCGAAATCCCCGCGAACGATTCCTGCATCGATGACACAAGCTCGCCATACTTTTCTCTTTGTTTGCGGGCGGAATGTTGAATCTGTCCCGAGAAACGCAGCGCCGCAAACAAAAACATCGGAGTGATGCCAACTCCGACGAGCGCCAATCGCCAGTCCATCCAAAACATAAGCGACAGCATTCCGATAATAATCACCAACTGGCTGGCCAGCGTAATTACTGTCGAAACAAGCAGCTCTTGCACGAGATTCATATCGCCAGTCAGCCGGGTCATAAGTTCCCCTGTGTCCCGGTAGTCGTGATATGATTGCGGCAGCCGCTGAATATGCGAGAACAAACGCAATCGGATTTTCGCAACCAGTTGATGTCCGACAGCTTTTGATTGCACTTCCTGGCTATAAGCAAACAAGCCCCGCAGCGTCGAAATCACCAAAACCGCAATGGCGCTAAAGGCCAAAATCGTCATCGGGTCCCATCCGCTCAGCCAGGAGAAAACATCTGACGTACTGGATGATTGTGATGGAATCAGCACATAGTCGAGCGCCAATTTGATTGGCCACGGGTTTGCCAGCGTCACCAATGACACGCCAAGGGCCGAAAGGGCGCTGATAACAAGACGTCCTTTTTGGGCTTTCAAATAGACGCCAAAATGACGAAACGCGCCTCGCAGCGCGCGCGTGTCAACTTTTGTCAGGCGGTACTTTATTTGCATATCAGGCACAGCTCTCTATTAAGACGCCGCCTCACTCGCCAGCCGGTCAAAGATTTCGCCAACCTGTTCGATTCTCTTGTCCCAGGTGTGCATGCTCAGCGCCTCACGCCGGGCGGCTCCGGCCGGCCCCCACACCTCCACCTCGGCTCCGGCACGAAACCGCGCCAGATGGCCCGTCAGCTTGCCCACCACGAGATAAACCAAGTCGATGCCGATCGGGTCGTCCCCGTCCGACGCCGTGTCGTCGAAAACCGTGTCGTACAGCGCCAGCGGTCGGCCCAGCAGCGGATCGTCCCACCCGGCCAGCCGCAGCATGACAAACTGCCCCGGCACGATGCCGGCCGCGATTTCCGGACATTCCAGCCGCACTCGGTAGGTATCTCGGGCCACGGCCGTGTTTTCGATCACCGTCGCGGTCTGCTGCGCGG
>JADFNA010000330.1 GCA_022563625.1 Candidatus Zixiibacteriota bacterium | reverse complement strand
CATTTGCCGTCTCAGCCTCAGACGCTGAATCCACACCGACGCTGAGCGCCTCGGGGCTGCCAGCCGGCGCGAGCTTTATAGACAATCTGAACGGTACAGGCACATTTTTCTGGACGCCGACCTTCCTGCAATCCGGTGTGTTCAGTGTCACGTTCACCGCCACTGATGATTCGCTCTCAGTTGATAGTGAAGTTGTATCTATCACCGTCATTGAAGCCGGCAATCAGCTTCCAGTTTTAGCCGCGATCGGGTCGCAATCTACCACAGAAAATGTCAATCTCGCTTTTGCCGTCTCAGCCTCAGACGCTGAATCCACACCGGCGCTTAGCGCCTCGGGGCTGCCAGCGGGCGCGAGCTTTACAGACAATCTGAACGGCACAGGCTCTTTTTCCTGGACGCCGACCTTCCTGCAATCCGGCGTGTTCAGTGTCACGTTCACCGCCACCGATGATTCACTTGCTGTTGATAGTGAAGTCGTGGCGATCACAGTCATTGACGCTGGCAATCAGCTGCCCGTTCTAGCGGCGATTGGGGCACAATCTACAACTGAAGGTGTGAATTTGAACTTCGCCGTGTCTGCCAGCGATGTTGACGGTTCGGCTATCACACTTTCGACAAGCGCTTTGCCAAACGCCGCCAGTTTCACCGACAACGGCGACGGGACAGGCACATTCAACTGGACACCGCTCTTTAACCAATCCGGAACTTACCTGATCAGCTTCATTGCAACCGACGATTCTCTGGGGGTCGACTCTGAGGTGGTGACAATTACCGTAAATGAATCCGGCAATCATCCGCCGGTTCTCTCTCCAATAGGGAACAAATCAATCACCGAAGGCGCCAATCTGCTTTTCATATTACCCGCAGTCGACCCGGATTCCACTATTCCGACCCTGACAGCCAGTCCGCTTCCGGCCGGCGCCTTGTTAATAAACAACGGCGACGGAACACATACGTTCGACTGGACGCCTGATTTCACCCAAGCGGGTTCATTATTTAACGTTACGTTTGTCGCCTCCGACGGCGGCTCCTCTGATTCAGAGCTTATTAATATCAATGTAATTGAAGCCGGCAATCAGGCGCCGACGCTGGCGGTCATTGGCCCGCAGGTGACCAGTGAGGGTGTGAATTTGAATTTTGCTCTTTCGGCGACAGACCCTGATGGGACCTCGCCGGCGCTAAGCGCCACGGGACTTCCGAGCGGCTCTTCATTGACGGATAATGGCAACGGCACAGCTACATTCGACTGGACACCTGCATTTGACCAGGCCGGTGTATTTAATGTGACTTTCTTCACTACTGATGGAGTTCTGGCTGACTCTGAGCTGGTGCAAATAACAGTCAATGACGCCGGAAACCAGGCGCCGGTGTTAGCCGCAATCGGCCCGCAAGGTGTCACCGAAGGCGCCTTATTGAGTTTCATCATCACCGCTTCAGACCCGGACGCAACAATCCCGCTTTTGAGTGCGGCGAATCTGCCGGCTGGCGCTACATTTACCGACAACGCCGATGGCACAGGCTCGTTTGCCTGGACGCCGGATTTCACCCAGGGCGGTTTGTCTTATAACGTGACATTCACGGCTACTGACGGCGCTATTTCCGATTCTGAAATAGTCACCATCACAGTCGCCGACCTGGGCAACCAGGCCCCGGTGTTAGCTGTGATCGGCGCCAGGAGTGTCACAGAAGGCGCCCTGCTTTCGTTCGGAACATCGGCAACTGATCCTGACGCAACCACACCGTCTCTCAGCGCCGCAAATTTGCCCCCGGGGGCGACGTTCACCGACAACGCTGATGGAACCGGTTCGTTTAACTGGACGCCGGACTTTACCCAGGCCGGATCGTTCGGAGTTACTTTTGTCGCCTCGGACGGTGTTCTGGCCGATAGTGAACTGGTCACGATTACAGTCAATGAGGCCGGTAATCAGGCGCCGGTTCTGGCTACCATTGGACCGCAAAGCGGATTAGAAGGGTCGCTTCTCAGTATCAATATTTCGTCAACTGACCCCGATGGAGACATTGCGGCGCTTACGACTTCCCTGCTTCCGGCCGGGGCTGTATTTACTGACAACGGCGATGGAACAGGTCTGTTTAGTTGGACACCTGATTTCACCCAGGCCGGCAGCTTTTTTGTAGTCTTTAACGCGACAGACCCGGGCCTGGCCGGTGATAGCGAAATAGTTTCAATTACTATTAACGAAGCCGGTAACCAGACGCCGATTCTGGCGCTGATCGGAGCTCAGTCAGTGACCGAAAATGCCCTGTTGGCATTTGGTGTGTCCGCTACAGATCCGGATGCGACAACACCGTCCCTTTTGGCTATCGGGCTGCCTCTCGGAGCGGTCTTTGTTGATAATGGTAATGGCTCCGGGTCATTCAACTGGACCCCGGACTTTACCCAGGCCGGATTGTTCAGTGTCACATTTATCGCATCAGACGGAGCGGTTAGTGATAGCGAGATAGTTTCAATTACTGTTGTAGAGGCCGGTAATCAGACACCGGTTCTGGCGGCAATCGGCCCGCAATCAACAATCGAGGGAACCACTCTCAGTTTCGCAGTGTCGGCGGCTGACTTGGACGGAACAATTCCCACGCTGAATGCATTGACACTCCCGGCAGGGTCCGTATTTACGGATAACCTTGACGGCACCGGCGCGTTTGATTGGACTCCCGGCTTTACACAGAGCGGCGTATTTGCGGTAACGTTCATCGCCAGTGACGCCTCTTTAGCCGCCGACACAGAAATTGTCACAATCACTGTGACAGACGCCGGCAACCAAACGCCGGTTCTGGCGGCGATTGGCGCACAGAGTGTGACAGAAAACACGCAATTGCTATTCACCGCCTCGGCCGCTGACGCCGAAGGGGTGGCCCCTTCACTGAGCGCCGCTCCACTGCCAGCCGGCGCTACATTTATTGACAACGGAAACGGAACGGGGACATTTGATTGGACGCCGGACTTTACTCAGAGCGGCAGTTTCGATGTGACATTCAGCGCAACTGATGATTCACTCGCGGTTGATTTAGAGGTTGTGACTATTACTGTTGTCGAAGCGGGCAATCAAACTCCTGTTCTGGCGGCGATTGGCGCTCAATTTACCACCGAAGGCGCCTCGTTGAACTTCGCTGTTTCGGCAGCCGATGCGGACTTGACAACGCCGACCTT
>JADFNA010000017.1 GCA_022563625.1 Candidatus Zixiibacteriota bacterium | reverse complement strand
GTTTAGGTCTTCAACAAAGACCTGTTGTCTAATCGGCCGCTGAATTCGCGCGATCTCTATTTTCAACCGCATGTCCATCCGGGCAGCAGCGCGCCGCTGTACATGACGCACACCTGAAGTCGGGTGCAAAGTTAAATACTGTCGCTTGTCTAAAATTCCGGAGTCCAGTATCGCATCAAACTGATAGAGACACTCATCCTTTATGAAAGTCACTTCTGTCCGGTTGCCATACGCCATCCGGGAGTCATCCAACGGAAACGGCAGATACAACACATCTTTGTCAGAATCATCCACACGACTTTCAAACCAAACCTGGTTTGCGTCATCCGGCTTACTGATCGTCACCTTCTGCCACAAGTCCAATTCCTCCACGCAGGTTGCTTGCGATGTGCGTTTATTACCTGTTTGCACTGCCAGTCCTAAATTGAGCCTATGTAGTCACGCCCGCCGCCGCTTCTTTGGCTGCCTGTGTTTGCTCCGCCGCGAGATCAAGTATCTTGCGAGCCAGGGCGGTGCGTGATTTGTCCGCTTGATGTTCGCGGACATATTCCTGTCCGACTTTGATAACACTGTTGAAGAACTCCCGCGCCTTTGCAAACTCTCCGGCGCGCCGGGATAATTCGGCAATCAAGTAACATACCTGGATCTGCAAATTTCCGGCTGAGACTTCCTTGCCCGCCTCCAGAGCTTTCTGGTATCCCTCAACCGCTCTGTTGAGCGCTTCTCGCTCATCAAGAGGCGTTTCCGACCAGTCACGTTTCAAATCGGTGAGAAATTCATACAGGCTGCCCTTGCCGCCGAACGGCGCCTCTGGCCGGCCAACCGCCGGTCCAACGGCAATCGCCCGATGTGACTTGATTATCCCTGTGAGTTCATCGCCCAGCGATCTGCATTTTTCTTCATAAGCCAGCAGTTGCTCTTTGATCTCAGCATAAGACGATTCGATTTTAGACTGTTCGGACCCAGCTTTGCGATCACCATCTGCCAGGCTTCGATTCAGCTCTCCAAATAACTCATCGCGGTAAGTGGTCCAGGATGCCAGTCCCTCCGCCCATACCTCAAATTTCTGATCGATTGCTGAGAACGGTTCCACTGCGCTTGAACGCTGCGGCGGCCCGTTGGCATCCAACTGGCGCATCACCCATGCAATTCTTAGATAGAACCGCCCGAGATCAAGATTGGAAGGGCGCTCATTAAGCGTCTCATCGCGTATCGTCAACAGTAACTTTGCGATCGCGCTCTCATTGGGTGATTTATCAAGGTCAATACTCTGGCCGAGGCGTTTTATTATCGCATTATCCTGCGCCAGTTCCTCAAGATGCAAAGTCTTAATCCTTTTCAGGCGGTATGTCTTGAATGTGCTGTCGCTTTTCCAGCCTTTGAAAGCGTCATTGAATTCGCGGCTGTAATAACATTTGGGGCAGGTAGCCACGAAAAATACCAGCGGATTGTATCCGCGATATTCTTCAAAGCGCCATTTCACCCCGATCGGACAGAAATCAGTGTCACGCCCCGTTTCCACATACGCCCCGACACGAATGGTTTCAAATTCATTGACCGACCCGCACAGCGGGCATTCAACCTTTGTATTAAATGATGGTGTGTCCATTGCTCTATTCTTGCCTTCTGCTGTTTTCTAAGGTTAAACCTGAACGGATTTTACATTTTTGTATCTGTTAGCGCCTCTGTAGACCGCCCGCCTGAGCGCCCATCTGTACCAGCCGCATTTCTGACTCCGAAATCGGCAGCAAGTCGGATACGCGATCGGCCGTGTTCCCCGCCTCAAGCATTTTACGCGCCAGGCGAATCACCTCCCCGCGGTTGCGTGCAAACCTGTCGGCTTTTCCGTGGTAACTTTGTTCCTGGTAACTGGCGCTGAGATCCAGAAACTCAGGGCGCTTTGTATCCCGATCGTCTGCGACACTGCCACCGACACTGTCGCCCATGTCTGAATTCAATCGAGACTCTCGCAGCGCGGATTTATGGGCCCCACTCGGATCAACTTCAACGCCACGCTCGTTACTGCGCTCACTAAAACCTGGACTTTCGGTCCAGCCTGCGGCGCAGCGCACGGCGTCTTCAAGATTGGAGATTTTGCGTCCGAAATAGATGCTATAGATTATCAGAGAAAACAACACCGCCGCTACATACCCTGTCAGATTCAATGCGGCGTCAATCAATTGATCATTAGTAAATTCCATTTTAGCGCCTCCCGTTTGCGTACATTATCCCATCAAGTCTATATGATCACTGTTATCACCAAGATCACTGTTTTCACTTAACTCACTCTTTCCATCCGGAGTTCCGGCGTCTGCTGCGCCCGGCTCTTTGAGAATCTTGTCACTTGAATCAGTTATCTTCTTTGTCTTTTCTGTCACTTGCCCGGGGACCGCCGGATTGTTAACAATCAGCGCCGAATCTTTCGTTGAAGATTCCACGTTGACGTCTTCCGCCGTCCGTTCATACATGTCGCGCGCATGTTCCTTTTCGCCTGCGGGCCTTTTGCCTCTCCGCCCATGGCCGCCTTTATCCTGTTCGGCATGACCGTCCTTGTTGACTCGCTGCGCGCGCTGCAGACTCTCATCTCCGGCCGCCCGGGACAGATTATGAATTCCTTGAGAATCAATCATGCCCACCTCCACACCTTGCAACTCCCCCGCCGCTGCTCGTAAACACGCTAACGCTCGGGACCCTGCCGATTTTTGTCCCTATGTGTTCCCGAAACGCTCCTGTATTAGCCCCCGTAGTTTGGAGACCGCCTTTGTGTGTATCTGCGACACACGGGACTCTGAAATACTCATGACCGCGCCGATTTCTTTGAGAGTCAACTCCTCGAAATAATACAGCGCAATAACCAGTTTCTCCTGTTCGGTCAGCTTGTCAATCGCCACCCGCAGAAACGCCTGCAGCTCTTTCTTGAGAACAGTGTTGAGCACCGACGTGTCCGACGTGTCCGCGACAGACTCAATCCTCGGCGCCTGGCGGTTGTCTTCATCCCGAAAGATGACTTCGTCAAGCGACAGCACTGTCGTGCAGCTCACATCATCTAACGCCGCCATCAGTTCCGTGTGCGTAAAGTCGAGGCGCATGGCCAGCTCATCCTCGGTCGGGGGCCTGCCGAAATCATTCTCCAGTTCAACCGTCGCCTTGCCGATATTCCTTGCCTTGGCGCGTGTCGATCGCGGCACCCAGTCCAATGCGCGAAGCTCATCAAGTATGGCGCCGCGAATCCGCGGGACCGCATACGTTTCAAATTTCACACCCCGGTCCGGATCGAAATTTTTGAATGCCTCAATCAATCCGATCACGCCGGTATTGACCAGGTCCTGCAGCTCTACCGAACGCGGGAACCCCATCGCCATCCGCCCGGCCACGCTGCGCACCAGCGGCAGGTAGAGATTTAACAGTTTGTCACGAGATTCATCAGAGCGGGTGCGCCGGTATCGTGTCCATTCCAGCGCCGCCTGCGCTGAACGGCGTTCGCGCTTGCGTTTCTTGGCCTGGTCGAGCTCGGCCACGACTTCGTCAGTGTCCTGCGCTGAGCCGACCAGCGCCGACTCGACCAACTGGTCGCCCGATTGCTCTTCGAATTTTGATGTTACGATTGGACGCTCGGGCGCCTCGGAGCGCTCTTCGCTTTCCACTGGAGATCTTTCGAGTGTATCTTCGTTCACTTCTGTCTCATCGAGTCTTAGATGTCTGGTTGTGTTGGACATACTTCCGCTATTCCCTGCTATCGACTGTTTGCTCTATATTATTTGTTAGACGCTGCGCATTGCCCTGTCTTTGCGCAGCTGTGCGATTTTTGAACAGACGCTCTCCCACCTGTCCGGCCAGTGTCGAAAACTGCCGGGCGATAACCGGCTGCGGACTCTCGGCGAACACCGAACGCTGGCGCGCAACCGCCCGTACCAGCGCACGGTCTTCATGGAGAAACCCGAGGACCTTCGGTTTGCGCCCGAGAAAACGGGCGCACAGAGCCACAAAACTTTTCGAGATTTCCCGCGCCTCCTCGGCCCCGCTGGCGCGGTTAACCAGCAGCGACCCGGAAACCTCCGGCGCTTTTCCAACGAGCCACTTGTACTGGCCGTATGCCGCCGAAAGCGCTGTCAACTCCGGATTCAATGTGATCAAAACCTCATCTGACAGCGTCGCGACCACAGCAACCTGTTCGGATATTCCTGACGGCGTGTCGACAATCATCAGATCAAATCTGGACAGCCTGTCTGCGGCATTGACGAAAAAGAATTGCACTTCATCTGCCGTGGGCCACATGCTGATCCCGCTGATTGCCGCCGACGCAAGAAGCGACACGGTATCATTGATTGGCGTGAGCGCCTCGCTTACTAATTCTGGCTGGCTAATTACATTCTCGAAGCTGCGTCCGGCGTGTACATTTGCCAGAATGTGCAGATTGCCCAACTGCCAGTCCAGGTCAACCAGCAGCGTACGCATTCCACTGCGGCCGGCGGCGATCGCCAGATTGAACGCAATCGTAGATTTGCCCGCCCCGCCTTTGCCGGAGATAACTGTCAGCAATGACGGTTTCCCGCCGCCTGACTGCGCATCGTCGAGCGCACGAGGTACAAAACTTTCATGTGTTCTCATTGTGGCCTCCTCATCATCCGGCGCGCCATCGAGGCCGGATCGGGTGTCAGTAATTCGCCCACCGATCCAGGTGAGTTGGTCAACGACGCGAGTTTCAAGCCCCGGTCGTTCAGCGCCACATAGATTCCCCCAACCGCATCAGTCAGGTCCGTGTGGGTAACTATCAAATGGGTCGGGTTAAGTTGTCCGAAACGCTTGAGCAGACGGATCAAATCAGCGCTGCGTGTGAGCGCCGAGATAGTCATAAAAGTGACCGTCGGTTTGATCGCCTGTGCGCGGTCTATCAGAGCCATATATCTGCTCTGGTCATAAATATTCGAATGGCAATCTATAAGCGTGACCGTATCGCCCCGGTTCAGCCCGCCGTCTCTCACGCAGGCCTGCACATCCACTAGCCCCGCCCCCAGCGCCTCGCTGTAACCGGCGATCTCTTCATGCGCCGCTACGCGGAAATCATCGAGTGTCGACAATTCGGTTTTGAGCTTCTTGTTGAAAATTAAGTCCACCGCAAATTTACCGAGGGCCGACGTCTTTCCGGAGCCTGAGGGGCCGACAAACAACGCCACATCCCCCGGCTTCAAAGTGAAATCTGGCAAACAGTGTACAGCGAATTCGTCAACCAGTATTTCTTCCAACGCCTCAATCGCGGCCGCGCCGCTCTGCTGTCCCTTGCGCTCAATCACACGTTTGATGAGCGGTTGCATAAACCTTTCGGGAACGTCATGCGCCGCCAGTAATTCAGCGATCTTCGCGATATCCGGCGCGTATTCAGTGGCTGTCATCGAGTTGAGCTGCGTGTCCAAAATCAGATCAAGTTTATCCTCCAAACGCCGCGCAAATTCTTCTGTGTCTCCGATGTCAATCGAAACCTGGCGTGATGCAGCTCCAGGACCAGAACTCGTTGCATCTTTAGCCCGCTCTTCTTCCGCTATGTTCTTCATCTTTTCAACCAGCGCCCCAGCCTGCTCGTCCTTAACTGAGTCTTTCAGTCGTTTAAGCCTCGCGGAACGCTCCATCGACCGAGCGGGCTGGTTTTTATTTAGCTGACTCTTTTCGAGCATACTGTTTTCGAGTTCCCCTGTTGTGGGACGTTCCAGACAAGCGGTAATTTCCACCATCCGCCTGCCAGACCCGCTCTCCCGCTCTCTCAGGGTCCGGGTTTTCAACACCACCGCTCTGGGACCCAGCTCCGAGCGGATCATCTTTAGCGCCTCGGCGACGCTTGATCCTACGAATGACTTAATCACCATCGCTCAACCTCACAATTCCATTAGAGACAACTTCCACATCCGGCGTGATTTCATTGTAGCTCAGCACAACCAGGTTTGGAAGCGGCGCCTCCATTAGTTTGCGCAGGGCCAGCCGAACATTTGGCGCACAAAGGCAAATCGGCACAGCGCCTGCATCAGAAAGTTTCGTCGCCTCAATTTTAACCGCTCGCATCAGACGCTCCATTACGTCCGGCGCGATCGTCAACATCAATCCCTGTTTTGTGTTTTGCACGGACTCAGCCAGTGTATGTTCAATGGCAGGGTCGAGCGTGAACACCTGAATTTTGTTTTCCCTGTCCCGGTACATGTCTGTGATCCTGCGCTTGAGGGCCATGCGCGCATATTCGGCCAGCACTTCCGGCTCCTTGGTCGTCTGCGCATAGTCAGCGATCGTTTCCAAGATCAGCGCCAGATCACGAATTGGCGCCCGCTCTTTGAGCAGCGCCTGCAGGACCCGCTGCAACAGGGCCAATGTCACCACGCTTGGAATTGTTTCCTCCACCAGCGTTGGCACATCTTCCTTGAGATTGTCAACCAGCCGCGCAACTTCCTGGCGCGTCAACAGCTCCGCTGCGTTTTCGCGCAATAATTCAGTCAGATGTGTCGCAGCTACAGCGCTGGGTGACACAACTGTATAGCCTTGCGCTTCAGCGGGTTCTTTCAGATTTGGAATAATCCAAACTGCTTTAAGGCCGAAGGCCGGATCTGTCGTGGCGAATCCTTCAATAGTTTCTTCCACAAACCCCGGATTTATCGCCAGCAGTTGGTCCGGCATCAATTCGAATTGTGCGACCTGGACTCCGGAAAACTTTATCCGGTACACATTCGCGTCAAGCTCCACGTTGTCACGAATACGGACAGGAGGGATGATGATCCCCAGATCCAACGCCAGTTCGCGGCGAATTGTCGCCACGCGTTCAAGCAGGTCACCGCCTTGATTGGAATCCACCATTGGGATCAATCCGGCGCCAATTTCAACTTCTACCGCGTCAACTTTCAGTAAGTCTTCGGTCCTTTGCTCGGGGACCTGTTCCTGGTCTTCCGCCTCGGCGCTTTCCCGCTCAAGCTTATCCCGGTTCATAGTCTGCTTGCGCGCATACCCGATAGCGCCAACTGTGGCGCCCAGAGTGAAAAATGTCATCGTCGGCATACCGGGGACCAATCCGAATAGCAAAAGCATCACGCCTGCGACAACCATCGCATCCGGCTTGGATGTCAACTGGGTAACCAGATCACCACCAAGATTTTTGTCAGACGAAGCGCGAGTGACAATCAGTCCGGCCGAAACCGAAACTATCAGCGCAGGAATCTGTGTCACCAAGCCGTCACCGACAGACAACAGCGTGTATGTCCGAAGCGCATCAGTCATCGACATATCTTTCATCAGCACAGCTATGACAAAACCGCCGATGATGTTTATCAGCGTGATCAGGATTCCGGCAATAGCGTCGCCGCGCACAAATTTCGACGCGCCGTCCATTGCGCCGTAAAAATCAGCTTCCTTGGAAATCAACGAACGGCGCTCTCTCGCTTCGGCTTCATTGATAAGCCCGGCGTTGAGGTCTGCGTCAATTGCCATTTGCTTGCCCGGCATAGCGTCAAGTGTAAACCTGGCGGCCACCTCCGAGATTCTGCCGGCGCCTTTCGTGATTACGACAAACTGTATGATGACCAGAATCGCAAAAATGATAAACCCGACAACATAGTTGCCGCTGACTACAAAATTACCGAATGAGTTAATTACTTCACCGGCGTATCCCTCACTGAGAATCAACCGCGTCGAAGCCACATTCAGCGCCAGGCGAAGCAGTGTCACAATCAGCAGGAGCCCGGGAAAGACAGACAGCTCAAGAGGTCTCTTGACATATAGCGTGGTCAGCAAGATGACCAGAGAAAAAGTAATATTGAACGCCAGCGCGAAATCGAGCATCGCCGGCGGCAGCGGGATTACCAGCACGGCCAGGATTCCTACTACGCCCACGGCCAGGAGTACGTCTGAACGCTTCATGAGCGAATCGAGAACTCCGGTTTGTACACTGCGCTGCGCCATCACTCAGTCCTAGATTTCTCTCTTTTGCAGTTGGTAGACATGCGCCAGAATTTCAGCGACGGCCTTGAACAATGTCGCAGGGATCGACACTCCCACCTCGCACATGTCAAATAGTGAACGCGCCAGAGGCTTGTTCTCGATCACCGGCACACCGCACGAGAGGGCCAGCTCTTTTATCCGCTGGGCGATCAAGCGCTGTCCTTTGGCCACCACAGTTGGCGAATTCATTAGCTCTTTGTCATACTTCAGAGCCACAGCGATATGTGTCGGGTTCGTGACAACAACATCCGCAGTTGGAACTTCGCTCATCATCCGCTTGCGCGCCGCCTCACGCTGCACCTGGCGGATGCGGCTTTTCAGCTCCGGATTACCGTCGGTGTCTTTGCTTTCATCTTTGATTTCCTGCTTGGTCATGCGCATCTCTTTTTTGTAGTTGTAACGTTGATACGCAAAATCAAGAATTGCCAGAATGAGCATGACGGCGGAAATTTTCATCGCCAAAAGCAGGGCAAAAAGGCCAAAAGAAGCGGCAAATTTTGCAGTCGGTACGTCAACCAGCAGCATAAACTCCTGAATATCATGCGTTATTATGAGGTACCCCAACGACACAATGAGCGTCACCTTTATCACATCACGCACGAATTCCACCGCAGTTTTCGGCTTGAAAAGCCTCTTGAACCCTTCAATCGGATTGATCTTGTCTAATTTTGGCTCAAGCGGCTTGGCGGTGAACCGTACGCCAACCTGCGCAATGTTTACCATGGCTCCGATGACAACCATCACGACCATAAACGGCCCGATAGCCACAAAGAACCCGCCGACATTATCTCGAAAAATCGTGATAAGCGATAACTGATTGAAGTCCATCAATGGCGCCTGTGTAAACACATGCCGCATAACTTTCATTGTTTCTTCTGCAATCGTCGGACCCATCGCATACAGCGCCAGAAATCCCAGACTGATGACCCCGACTGAGCTGAGTTCCTTGGATTTGGCGACTTTGCCTTCCTCGAGCGCTTTGCGCAATCGATGAGCTGTCGCCTCTTCTGTTTTTTCTTGCGCTGTATCTTTTTCAGCCATGCAGTAGCTCTCTGCGGTCGCTCCGGCAAATCAGCCTTTAGTTGCCCGTGGTCATTGTCATCAGCATCGTGCCCATGTGCCTGTCCAGAAACTCAGTCATTCTGGCCAACACCCAGGCGAAAACAGGCAGCGATGCCGCCAGCATGATCAGAGACGCAGCTATTTTAATCGGGATGCCAATGACAAAAATGTTCATCTGTGGAATTGTCCGGGCCAGAACTCCCATCGTGACATCCACCAGAAACACAGTGACCAGCACCGGGGCCGCGAATTTCAGCGCCATACCGAACAAAACTGTTGTAATGCGCATTATCAGGTCTGCCGCATCCGCCCCGAATGCAACCGTTCCCAGCGGAACAAGCCGATAACTATCGGCCAGTCCGGAGATGACTAAATGATGGCCGTTAATCGCGAGGAATATGACTGACGCAATCAGAAACCATATCTGGCCGACCATGTTTGTGTTTTCCTTGGTGGTGGGATCAATGATGTTGGCAATTGAAAGTCCGCTTTGGAATCCAACTATAGAGCCCGCCGCCTGAGCGGCGTAAAACAACAGCTTCATAATCAGTCCGATCAAAATACCGATTAGCAGTTCTTTGATTCCCAAAGTCGTGAGATCAATAATTGAATGAAACGCCGGTAGCGGAGAGCTTAAAACCAACGGCATCATGAAAATCGCAAGCGTAACAGCAAGTCCGAGTTTTACCACCAAGGGGAGTGATGCGCGCCCGAGAATCGGGGCGGCCAGCAGAATCCCGCTGACACGGAAATTCACCAGCATAAACGCCTGCAGACGCTCGGAGCCATAGCTCAAGAACTCAAACACAATCAACCTCTTCGAAATGGCTCTGTTTAGTTGTGATCCAGCGACTCAACGTGAGGTAGTATTGACCACTCAGTTTCGTTCGATATTTGGTACACTTCGCCTTCATCGTCAGAGACCACTTCAAAGACTGTGCCCGTCTGAAACGAATTATGGTGTTTGCTAAATCGCTGGAGCTAGGCGGGTTACATGGCGCCGGTCGGCTCATACCTGGCGCCGGGTCAGACAGGCGGAAATTTCATCTTCACTCGGGGGAAATAACTTCCGCCGGGGCAATGCAGTGGACGTTCTCTCCTAGCCGCTGAGGGTGGGAATAATCGCGTACATCCGATTTGTAAAGTCCACTACCGAGTTTATTATCCACGGCAAAAAGAGCAAGAGCGCCAGGGCAAGCGCGACAATCTTGGGTACAAAGGTGATAGTAATTTCATTGATCTGGGTGACAGCCTGGAATATCGCAATCGTAACACCGACAACCAGCCCAAATCCAAGCATCGGCGAGGAAACCATCAATATCAACAGCAATGCGTCGCGGCCGATTGTTATTACCAATTCCTGTGTCATCTTCTTTAGATTTCTTTCGCGTGATTAACCCGTCACATCCTGCTCAGCCGACATGAAATGACTCAACCATGGATTTAATCAACAGATACCATCCATCCACCAGCACAAACAACAGCACCTTGAATGGCAGGGAAATCATGATCGGTGGAAGCATCATCATGCCCATCGACATCAGCACTGACGCCACCACCATATCTATCGCGAGGAACGGTATGAATATCAGAAATGCGATTTGAAACGCAATACGCAGTTCAGAAATCACAAAGCCCGGAATCAACACATGCAGCGGCACGTCATCGGGTCCTTCCGGCGCTTCAATTCCGGACAGCTCAACGAACAGCGAGAGGTCTTTCTCGCGTGTCTGAGCCAGCATAAACTCTCTCACCGGGGCCGCAATTTTCTTGAACGCCTCTTCTTTCGAGATTTCCTCATCGACATAGGGCTTGACACCCTCAATGTACGAGCGATTGGCAATCGGTGTCATGATAAATAGTGTCAGAATCAGCGAGAGCGCGACAAGAAGTTGATTAGGCGGCACCTGATTCGCCCCCATCGCCTGGCGCAAAAAAGAAAACACGACCGCGAACCGAATAAACGAAGTGGTCATAATCAGGATTGACGGGGCAACAGTCAGCGCCGTCATGAGCAGGACGATCTTCAGTGACGTGGACAAATCCTGCCCACTCTCGGATTCGCCTATCTGGAGAGAAATCTTTGGAATACTCTGTGCAATCGCATCACCGGCAATCAATACCGATAACGCTGCAGCCAGAGCGACAAGCGCGTATTTTTGTTTCATTCCTATTGAGTCCCGGGACCTTCCTGGTCCCTGGCGATCAGCCAGCGCCGCGCAGCATCCATGCCGCTCCGGTGAATCCGCTTGCAATCGCCTGTGTGAGTGAAATCAGTTTATGGGTGAATTCGCCCTGTGAGTTAAATCACCTCAGGTGAACACTTACCGGCGCTAAATCAGACGCCAATGGCAGTACGGTCCTTTCGTTTGAATTTCGTCCGGTAATTCCCCAGATCGACAATCTTCCGCCGCGCTTTGCCCAGCGCATCTTTAAAACTGAGCGAGCCGTCTTTCGAGAGTTCCGCTTTTTGGGCCGCCAGAATCTCTTCGGCCGAAAGCTCAACCAGTGAGTTAATGCTCTTTTCTGTGACGCCCAAAAGAGCGCCGCGCCCTCCGATTCGCACCAGGCAGATTGATTGCTTGGGAGCCAGGTAACAGGTCTCGATAATTTCGATGACATCACCCCGCCCGCCGCCGGTGGCTCGGCGCCCCATGCCTTTTTTCACAATGGACAAGGTGAAATAGATAGCGATTATCACTCCCAACAACACGAAAATGACTTTTGTCATGCTCGGGAACAACCCCTCTGTCAGTGGCGTGACCACCGATTCAACTGGCGACTCTGCGCCGCTGAGATAAGACTGTCCGACTGCCTTTGCCGTGTCGCCGGGGACTGCATCGGCAACGGGCGCGATCATGAGAAACGCGGCCACGAAAACGAGAGATATTCTTGCGGTGATTCTGGTCATTTGTATTCCAACTTGCATTTTTACTC
>JADFNA010000329.1 GCA_022563625.1 Candidatus Zixiibacteriota bacterium | reverse complement strand
AATACTAATGCGTTATGGAAAGGCATATTCTTAACTCCCGTTATTATTCTTGAGGATTTTTATGCGGCGTTCAATCCCATCGCCCAATCCGCAAAGGGTCAATTCATGTCGCGACTGTTCTAAACCAGAAACTGTGTCCACCCGGCTCCTGCTTCTTTCGAAAAGTGATTTGAAATTGTCAAGATTGTCAGGCGCCGAGTTAATCAGTCCATAGATACAGGCCGTATCATCACAATCCTCCAGCTTCGCATAGAGAGCGGTGAAAATTTCTAGCCGCTGAGTTTCGGTGTTCAATGTATCACCCGACCCACCTCGGATAAACCCGGCCGCAGCTTCACTCATCCTCGTACAATACATCAAATCGGGCGTAACAAAAAGCTCCTCACCGCTGTATTGCTCACAACAGAAAGTTTTCGGGCCACATTTTCCGATAAATCCGAGGAAACAGCAACTCGTAAGTGAAGAAGCGGCAAAGACAAATACAACTAAATACAACATGCGCCTCATTTGAACCATAATTAACCCCTTTCGCTCAAATTATGAAGCTTCAATTTCAAGAGTATAGCTAGCTCAGCCTGGCGCATATGTCAAGCCGCAACGCCAAGATAATGGCCAGAATGTGACGTCAATCCTAGTACAGAAAAAAAGGGATAAACAGTATAGTTTGATCAAAATTGTCGAAAAAGTAGACACGCGCTAACCTGGATCATATTTCGAAAATTACACAAAATCACGCCAGATCCCGCCGACAGCCATGTATGATGATACAGGAACTCACACATATGCCCGCAACAACTACACCCAAATTCCCAGAGAAGACAGACACGCGAAAAAGAATGCGAATCCAGGAAAACGAACCCATTTGGGGGTAATGCGGCCCAAGCGCATCCTGTCTTTGCGCGGAGTCCGCCGCATGCGGACGACGCGGCAATCTATTTTCACTCCAGAAATGTAATAGGTGTAGGGGCGTCGCTTGGGCGCCCTTTTCTTATTCGGCGTGAGATTGATGGCTTGTAAATCGGGCGGGGCAAGCCCCGCCCCTACAGATCTGAGGACAACTAACTCTCCCGCTGTCCGATATACTCGGCCAACTCTTTCAAACACGAAATGTCAAGGACAGTCGGCGCCAATTCGAGGACAGTCAAATACGAAATCGCTTCATCAATCAGCGCCTCGGCCCGCTGATATGAGGCCTCAACGCCGATGACCGCCGGGTAAGTTGCTTTGAGATTTTTTTGATCTGAGCCGACTTGTTTGCCGAGTTTATCCTGGTCGCCTTCAACATCCAGTATGTCATCAATAATTTGAAACGCCAGCCCGAGTTTTTCTCCATAACTGGAAAGCGCGTGTAGTGTGTCTTCATCAGCGCCAGCCAGTATCGAGCCAAAACGCGCAGAGCAGCGAATAAGCGCCGCGGTTTTGCGGCGATGAATAAAACATATGTCATCCTCACTCACCTCGCGCCCTTCGGCTTCCATGTCCGCAACTTGCCCGCCGATCATGCCGTATGACCCAATCGCCTCAGCCAGTTCCCTGACAAGAGCCGGATCGCCGGCCTCGGATGTCCACAGAAACGCCAGATCGTGCAGCGCATCTCCGGCCAAAACGGCGATGCCTTCGTCGTATTTCTTGTGAAGAGTTGGCAGTCCCCGGCGCAGATCGTCGTTATCCATACACGGCAAATCGTCGTGAATGAGCGAGTAGGTGTGCACCAACTCCAACGCGCAGGCCGGGGCCAGCGCACGGTCATCCTCTGCCCCGCCCAGCGTTTCATAAACAGTCAGCGCCAGAATCGGGCGAATACGCTTGGCCCTGGCCAGGGCCGAATAGCGCAAAGCCTCATGTAGTTTGTTGGGATACTGCGCGGCTGACGGCAGCCGCTTTTCAAGATAGAGGTCAATCTGCGCCCGTTTCTCTGAGAGATACTCGTTCATCACGGCCCCGCGCGGGGCTCTGAGCATGGATTCGGCATTGTCCGTGCGCTCATTCATTGAAGTCTTCCTCAACCAGTGAGCCGCCTTTTTCTATTAAGACTTTAATTTTCTGTTCGGCGTCAGCGAGTTTGTCCTGGCAGAACTTCGCCAGTTTCATCCCGTCAGTGTAAAGCGCAATCGCTTCATCAAGCGAAACCTCGCCGCTTTCGAGTTTTTCGTTAATCTCACCCAGGCGTTCAAGCGCCTCTTCAAAGTTCTGTTTTGTGCCCATCAGTCTTCTCTATCCGCCAATTGGTGTGGTGTCAGTTTCTTCAACCGAAGTTGTCATGCGTCCTTTGTGTACAATCACTTCTACCCTGTCGCCCTTCCTCAGCAGTCCTGCGTCACGAATGATCTGCCCGTCCTGTGTGCGCGCAACAGCGTATCCACGCGAGAGCGTTTTGAGCGGTGACAATGAATCCAGGCGCTGGATGGCGAGCGACAGCCCGTTTCGCATGTCACGAAACGCATTTTTAACAGCCAGCGCAAACCGCACATGCGCGTGGTCCCGTTCCTGTGCGCGTGTGTTGACAATTTGAAACGGATCAGCGAACACTCCATGCTTAATAATTTGTTCAAGCTCCGCCCGGCGGTCTTCGACCATTTCTTCAAGCGACCCAGCCAGACGTTCTTTCAGATCACCAACACTCTCGGCAACCGCCCGCAGCTCCCAGGCGGCCAGCTCCGCCGCAGCGCTGGGTGTCGGGGCGCGCATATCGGCGGCGAAATCGGCCAGTGTTCGGTCCGCTTCATGGCCCACACCGGTCATGACAGGAATTTCCGAACGTGCGATGGCGCGTACTACAGTCTCAGTATTGAACGCCCACAGGTCTTCGAGCGACCCGCCGCCGCGACCAGTGATAATCAGGTCGATATCATCGCGCGTGTTGAAATAATCCAGCCCGGCGGCAATTGTTTCTTCGGCGCCATCACCCTGAACTGTCGCCGGATAAATTATCAGCTTGATCAGCGGATTGCGGCGGCCAAAAACATTGATAATATCCCGCACTGCAGCCCCGGTTTTCGAAGTGACAACTCCGACGACAAACGGAAATGAGGGCAGCGCTCGTTGACGGTCTTCGTCAAACAAGCCCTCGGCGGATAATCGTTCATAGAGCTGGCGAAAGGCGATTTCCAACTCACCGGTACCGATCGGCGACAGTTTTAGTATCGACAGTTGATACTCGCCGCGCGGCTCATA